>JAJAZI010000330.1 GCA_026785785.1 Microbacteriaceae bacterium | reverse complement strand
GCGCTCGTCGTGCAGGGTCAGGCCGACGAGCCCGCGCAGGCAACTATCGAGTACCCGGCCGTCGACGGCGAGCTCGGCAGCCACCTCGAACAGCTTCAGGGAAGCGTGACCCCATGATTCGATCCGCTACCGCGCTCACCACCGTCCTGCTGGCAGGCACATTGCTTCTCGCCGGGTGCGCGACTTCGCCCGCCTACACCGAGGAGACCGCCGGGGACCTCCAGGAGCGCGTGCTCGCCGTGACGGAGGCCGCCGCGAACTCCGACTTCCCGGCTGCGCAGGTGCGCATCGATGAGCTCCGCGTCGCGGCGAACGACGCCCTCGCTCGCGGTGGGCTCAGCGCCGAGCGCCACGCCGCGATCGTATCGGCGCTCGACCTTGTGCAGGCGGACGTCGGCGCGGCGCTCGCCGAGGAAGCCGCCGCAGAGCAAGCCGCAGCAGCAAAGGAGGCTGCCCGCCTCGCCGAAGAGGAGCGCCTCGCCGAAGAGGAGCGCCTCGCCGAAGAGCAACGCCTGCTCGACGAACAGAAGGACGACGAGCCCGGCAAGGGCAACAAGGACAACGACGACTGACCCGTCGCGGGCCCCGGACGCCCGTCAGCCGATGACCTGGATTCGCGCATCCGCCGCTTCGCGCGCCCAGCGCTCCGCCTCGAGCACACCAGGGAGGGTGACCTCTCCCCCGTCGTGAGCGTCGACGACCGCGCTCACGACATCGAGGATGTCGAGGTAGCCGATCCGTCCAGCGTGGAAGGCCAGGACCGCCTGCTCGTTCGCGGCGTTGAACACGGCCGGCCATGTCGCCCCTGCACGCCCCACGCTCTTGGCGAGCTCGACGGCCGGGAAGGCCTCGGCGTCGAGCGGCTCGAAAGTCCAGGTGCTCGCCGTCGTCCAGTCGAGCGGCGCCCCGACGCCGGGCACCCGGTGCGGCCAGTCGAGGCCGAGCGAGATCGGCACGCGCATGTTCGGTGGCGATGCCTGCGCGATGGTGGAGCCGTCGATGAACTCGACCATCGAGTGCACGATCGACTGCGGGTGCACCGTGACGTCGATCGTCTCGTACGGCACGTCGAACAGCAGGTGGGCTTCGATGACCTCGAGCCCCTTGTTGACCAGGGTCGCGGAGTTCGTGGTGATGACCAGCCCCATATCCCAGGGCGGATGCGCGAGGGCCTCGCGCGGGGTGACGGACGCAAGCGACTCGCGCGTGCGCCCGCGGAACGGCCCGCCGGATGCGGTAAGCACGAGCCGGCGCACCTCGTGCGGCTCACCCGACCTCAGTGCCTGTGCGATCGCGGAGTGCTCAGAATCGACGGGAACGAGCTGGCCGGGCCGTACGAGCCGCTTGACCAGGTCGCCGCCGACGATGAGGCTCTCCTTGTTGGCGAGAGCGAGTGTCGCGGTGGTCTCCAGCACGGCGAGGGTGGGTCCGAGCCCGACCGAGCCGGTGATCCCGTTGAGCACGACGTCGGCATCCACCGTGCGGACGAGCTGCTCGGCCTCGGCGGAACCGAGGGCGATGTGCTCCACGCCGAACTCGTCCGCCTGCGCCGATGCGAGGTCCCGGTTGCGGCCGGCTCCGAGGCCGACGACCTCGAACCGGTCGGGGTTGGCCCGGATCACGTCGAGAGCTTGCACTCCGATCGAGCCGGTGGAGCCGAGGATGATCACGCGACGCATGGCCCCATCCTGCCACCGCCGCACAGTGTGCCACTGCCGCACAGTGTGCCACCACCGCAGGGCCCCCCAACGCGAAGAGCCCGCCCGCGCTGATCGCGGCCGGGCTCTTCGGAGTGCTGCTGCTACTGGGTGCTGATGCTGCTGGGTGCTGGTGCTACTGGGTGGCGAGGATGTCGACGACGAACACGAGCGTGTCGGTCGCGCCGATCGGCGAGCCCTCCGGCGGCGTGTCGCCGTAGCCCTCGGCGGGTGGGATGACCGCGATGACCTGGGAGCCGACCTTCTGGCCGACGAGCGCCTTGGAGAAGCCGGGGATCACTCCACTGGTCGGGAAGGTGGCCGGTTCGCCGCGCTCCCAGCTCGAGTCGAAGATCTCGCCGGTCCCCCAGACCATGCCGGTGTAGTGCACGGTGACGTTGGCACCCTCGGCGACCTCTTCGCCGCCACCCTTGATGCGGTTCGCGATTTTGAGCTCGGTGGGGGCCTCGGCATCCGGAATCGTGATCGCGGGCGCGCCGTCCTTGGCGAGCTCCACGGTCGGGAAGCCTTCTTCGACAGGCTGTTCCTCACCCTCGGCGCGCGGCAGCACCTTGACGGGCTCCGAGATGTCGACGACGTCGATCACGAAGACCATCGAGTCCTTGGCACCGACCTTGAGGTCGGGCTGCCCCGCCTCCTTGAAGGCGTCCGCGGGCGGGATGACCGCAGCGACTCGGTCGCCCTTGGTCGAGCACTGGAGTGCCTTGAGCAGGCCAGGAAGCAACTGGGCCTCGTCGAGGGTGAACTGCTGCTGGCCCTCCTTCTTGTACGTCGTCTTCTCGATCTCGTCGCCCGAGGTGGCGTTGAAGGCGGAGAAGTCGACCGTGACGATGCTTCCCTCGACCGCCACGACGTCGCCAGCACCCTCGTCGACCACGGTGCGCTCCGTCGTCTTCGCGGTCAGCGGCGACTCGAACTTCACCTTGGGCTTCGTGCCCGCGTCGCCGGAGACGTCGACCTTCTTGGAATTCTCGCCCGAGGCGGTGGCCTTGCAGTCCGGGGCATCCGCCTCGTTCGTTCCCGTGCTGCACCCGACAAGGGAGAACACGACCGTGGCGATCGCGAGAGACGTAAAAAGTTTCTTCGACAAAAGTCTGCTTTCTGATGGGGAGGTATGTCGGGCGCTAGTCTCTCGCACCGATCTCGGCAGAGCCTGAGCGACCCAGCTTACGAGGGTACCCGACAGATCAGGCAGCGGCAACGACGGTCGTCACCGCGTGCTGCACGGGGAATCCCATGGATGCCGCAATGAAACACTTCCGTTCGGCCTCCTCGTGCAGGGCGGCAGCCAGCTCGGCGATCGCGTCGGCGTCGCCGGGCGGGGCCGCGACGGTCACGACGGGGTGCAGCACGACCAGGGTGAAATGTCCACCACCGCCGGAAGTCTGCACCATCGTGCCGACCGGCGCATCCGTGTAGTCCGTCACGACGACGCCATGGCTCGCCGCGACATGCAGATAGCTGAGCATATGACACTGGGCGAGGGCGGCGACGAGCAGCTCCTCCGGGTTCCAGCGGTCGCGGTCGCCATGGAACACGCGATCCGCCGATCCGCTGATGTCGTGCTTGCCGTCCGCCTCGATCACGTGCTGGCGACCGTAGGAGCGGTAGTCGCTCGTGCCGGATCCGCGGTTGCCCTGCCACTGGATCCGCAGGCTGTAGTAGTGCTCTGAATTCATTGGTGCCCTCACTGATCACGGCTAAACTCAGTCCACCATGACTGATACCCTTTTCGCTCGCGCCGACGCGCCAGTTTCCCAGAAGCGCCGCATCCTCACCGCCATTCCGGGCCCGAAATCGATCGAGCTGCAAGAGCGTCGACTCGCCGTGGTGCCATTGGGGGTCGGGTCAGCTCTGCCTGTGTACGTGGAACGTGCACATGGCGCGATCGTCGTCGATGTCGACGGCAACCAGTTCATCGACCTCGGCTCGGGCATCGGCGTCATGACGATCGGTCACACCAACGCGGCGGTCGTCGCGGCGGCGACGGCGCAGCTGGCGGAGTTCACCCACGCGATGTTCACGATTACCCCATACGAGAACTATGTGCGCGTCGCCGAGCTTCTTGCTGAGCACACCCCGGGTGTCCACGCGAAGAAGACGATGCTGATCAACTCCGGCGCCGAGGCCGTCGAGAACGCCGTCAAGATCGCCCGCAAGCACACCGGCCGAAACGGCGTCGCCGTGCTCGACCACGCGTACCACGGCCGCACGAATCTCACCATGGCGATGACGTTCAAAGCAATGCCATACAAGTCGGGCTTCGGTCCGTTCGCCTCCGACGTGCACCACGCGCCGAACTCCTACCCGTTCCGCGATGGGCTGAGCGGGCCGGACGCGGCGGCGCGAACGATCTCCTACCTCGAGAAGAAGGTCGGCGCATCCGACCTCGCCTGCCTCGTCGTCGAGCCGATCCAGGGCGAGGGCGGCTTCGTCGTGCCCGCCGACGGCTACCTGCCCGCCCTGCAGGAGTGGTGCAACGCGAACGGCATCGTCTTCATCGCCGACGAGATCCAGAGCGGCATGGCCCGGACCGGGGCGTGGTTCGCGAGCGAGCACTTCGGCATCGTGCCGGACATGCTGCTCAGCGCCAAGGGCATCGCGGGCGGACTGCCGATCGCCGGCGTCACCGGCCGCGCCGAGATCATGGACTCCGCGCACGCGGGCGGGCTCGGCGGCACGTTCGGCGGCAACCCCGTCGCTGCCGCGGCGGCCGTCGCGGTGTTCGATGAGATCGAGACCCGCGGGCTGCTCGCCGAGGGTGCCCGCATCGAGGGCATCCTGAAGCCGGGGCTGCTCGACCTGAAGAGCCGATACGACGTGATCGGCGACGTGCGCGGAATCGGCGCGATGCTCGCGATCGAGCTCGTCCAGCCGGGCACCCTCGACCCGAATCCCGCCGCCGTCTCGGCGATCGCCGCGTTCGCCGCCCAGCACGGGGTGATCATCCTCACCGCCGGCACGCTCGGCAACGTGCTGCGTTTCCTGCCGAGCCTCGCGATCAGCGACGAGCTGCTCCGGGAGGCCCTCGATGTGCTCGGCGACGCGTTCGCGGCGCTGTGATCTCCTCTGAACCACTGCTGACCCGCCGCCCTCTCGATCTCAACGGTTCCGTCGAGCTCGCGGTTCTCGAGCGCGCCGGCCTGATCGAATCGAGACACATCGGGGCCGCG
Source organism: Microbacteriaceae bacterium (assembly GCA_026785785.1). Classification (GTDB taxonomy): domain Bacteria; phylum Actinomycetota; class Actinomycetes; order Actinomycetales; family Microbacteriaceae; genus Marisediminicola. The sequence continues at coordinate 17,540 of JAJAZI010000330.1, read as the reverse complement.
GTCGCCGTGGCACCCGACGGCTCGGTGCTGCGGGAGCTCGGCGACTCTTCCGCCGAGATCTACGCCCGGTCGTCGCTCAAGCCCCTACAGGCGATCGCCGTGTTGCGCTCGGGGGCCACCCTCGAGGGCGAGCGGGCGGTGCTCGCGACCGCGAGCCACGCAGGCACCGACGAGCACGTCCGGGTCGTCAGGGACATTCTGGCCCTGGCCGGCGCGACCGAACAGCAGCTCGGCTGCCCGGCCGACTGGCCCCTCGACCGCGACGCGGCCTACTCCGCCCGCGAGCGCGGCGACGGCAAGCGTCGCATCACCATGAACTGCTCGGGCAAGCACGCCTCGTTCCTGCTCGCCTGCGCGGTCAACGACTGGCCGACGGCCAGTTACCTCGACCCGTCGCATCCGCTGCAGCAGCTCATCCGCTCGACAATCGAGGAGCTCACGGGCGAAAGCGTCGGCACGGTCGGCATCGACGGCTGCGGCGCTCCCGTATTCGGCACAAGCCTGCGCGGGCTCGCGACGGCCGTCGGGCGCATCTCCGGCGCGGCCCGAGCCGGCGGGGACCCCCTCGCGGCCGGACTCGCCGCGGCGGTCCTGGCCCACGGCTGGGCGATCGACGGCGCCGGCAGGGCCACCACCGTCGTAATCGAGCGTCTCGGGCTCGTCGCGAAGAACGGCGCGGAGGGGGTCATGGTGCTCGGCACCCCCGACGGCACCGCCGTCGCCGTCAAGGCGCTCGACGGCAGCAACCGGGCGACGACCCTCGTCGCCCTCGAACTGCTCGTCTCGGTCGGCGCTCTCGATCGCGGGCTCGCGGATGCCGTGATCGCCGACACGACCGAGCGTGTGCTCGGCGCCGGCGTGCCGGTCGGGGCGTTGCGCGCATCCGCCGCCCTTCGCCCCTGACGGGGTCGCTTTGATCATTCAGGAGTCGAAAGTGACGGCGGCCAGCAATCGCCCGCTCCCAGGCACGATCCAACCGATTTCCCGGGCCTGAATCCCCAAATCCGGCTGATTTCCCGACGCTGAGCGCCGAGTCGCGACTGTGCTGTGGCCGCGGCGCCGGCGCCGTCCCCACCTCCACCGTCAACCTCCTGAATAATGAAAGCCGGGCTACGCGTAGAGGCTCTCGACGGCCTCGCGAAACGCGACGGTATGCCGCTCGACATCGGCCGCCGAGGTCACCGGGCTCATGAGCGCCATGTTGTGGAACGGCGTGATCAGGATGCCGCGGTTGAGGGCGTGCAGGTGAAGGTACTGCTGCAGTTCGAAGTCGTCCGCCTGGGCGGCCTCACTGCCGGTCGTCGGCGCGGTTGCACGGAAGCTGTACTCGGCGCGCGCGCCGAGCTGGGTCACCTGCCAGGGCACGTCGAACTCGTCAAGCGCCGCCTGCACGCCCGCCGTCCACTGGGTGCAGCGCTCGATCATCCCCGCGAACGCATCTGCGGTGAGGACCTCGCCGAGGGTGGCGCGGATCGCCGCGAGCGAGACGGCATTGCCTGCGAGGGTGCCGCCGACTCCCCCGACGTCGATGTCCTCCAGATCGAGGCTAGCCCGCACTGCGGCGGCGAACTCGCTCGTCATCCCGTAGGCGCCGGCCGGGATGCCCCCGCCGATGCTCTTGCCGATGACGACGGCATCCGGCTCGAGGGCGTCGGCGCGGATCATGCCGCCGGGGCCGGCGCTGAAGGTGTGCGTCTCGTCGATGATGAGGATGACGCCGAACCGCGTGCACAGCTCGCGCACCGCGGCGTGGTAGCCCGGGTCGGGCAACACGATGCCGATGTTCGTGAGCGCCGGCTCGATGAGGAAGGCGGCGATGTCGCCCTCGGCCAAGGCCGCTTCGAGGGCCGGGATGTCGTTGAACGGCACGACGGCCGTGGTCTCGTCGAGCACGACCGGCGGTCCGATGTTGCCGCGCCGGGAGACGACGGCGCCGTTCTCGTCGAGGGTCGCGTAGGCCTCGTCGACGGTCCCGTGGTAGCAGTAGTCGTGCACGGCGATCCGGCGGCGCCCGGTGACCTGGCGGGCGTACCGGAGAAGGCTGCGGTTGGCATCGGTCGCGGAGAGCGAGAACTGCCAGCTCGGCACCCCGAACCGTTCGGCGAGCATCGACGCTGCGGCAGCGGCATCCGCGGTCGGAAGCATGAAGGTCGAACCGCGGCTCAGCTGGTGGGTGATCGCCGCGACGGATGCCGGGGGCGCGTGGCCGCACATCGCGCCGGTGTCGCCGAGGCACAGGTCGACATGGTCGAGGCCGTCGACACAGCGGAAGTGCGATCCCTGCGCGACGTCGACGTAGACCGGCCAGGGCCCCGGCCACTTCGCCATCCAGAGCATCGGCACGCCGTCGGCCATGTGCTCCTTCGCCTGCTGGAACAGGCCCTCCGACTGCGGCCGCGCGCCGCGGAACCGCTCGACCTCCACTTCCCAGAGCTCGGCGAGGAGCTCGCGGTGAGGGTAGGGAGCATCCGGCCCCGCCATCAGGATTTCGCCGCCAGACGGCGCGCGCGCAGCGTCGACGACACCTGGGTGGTGATGACGAGGGTGATGGCCAGGATGAAGACGGCCGAGGCTATGACGTTCGCCTCCGCGGGGATGCCGCGGGACGCGGCGACGTAGACGAACTTCGGGAAGGTCGTCGCGGCCCCGGAGTTGAAGTTCGTGATGATGAAGTCGTCGAAGCTCAATGCGAACGAGAGCAGCGCTGCGGCAACGATTCCGGGCAGAAGCAGCGGGAAGGTGATGCGCCAGAACACCTGCGCCGGCGAGCCGTACAGGTCGCGGCCGGCCTCCTCGAGCGCCGGGTCGATGCTCGACACCCTCGCCTTGACCGTGACGACGACGAAACTGATGCAGAACATCGTGTGCGCGATGATGATCGTGCCGAGGCCCTTCGGAATGCCCGCGCCCAGGAACTGCGCCGCGAGGCCGGCGCCGAGCACGACCTCCGGGGTCGCCATCGGCAGAAACAGCAGCAGGCTGATACTCGACCGGAACCGGAACCGGTAGCGCACGAGTGCGATCGCGATCATCGTGCCAAGCGTCGTCGCCGCAACAGTCGCGACGAACGCGATGAGGATGCTGTTGCCGAACGCCTCGCAGACGTCCTGCGCTTTACAGACGCCGGTCCAGTTGTCGAAGGTGAAGCCCCGCCATGAGATGTTCGACTTGACCGAGTCGTTGAACGAGAACACGAATGTGTAGGCAATCGGGATGAGCAGGAACAGCAGAGCGAGCGTGGTATAGAGCGGCAGCAGCCACTTGCCGAGGCCGAAGCTGGGCAGTTGGCGCCGATTCCGGGGCTGCGGGGCAGTGATCGCCTCGGCCAGCACCGCACCTTCTTGGAGTGTCACAGCAGGTCCTCCGTTCCGCTTCGCTTCACGTACGCCGTCACGAGCACGAGGATCACGGCCATCAGGATGATGGACAGCGATGCCGCAGCCGGATAGTTCAGCGATATGAGGAAGTTGCTCTCGATGACGTTTCCGATCATGGTCGTTCCCGTGCCGCCGAGGAACTCCCGGCTCGCATTGACGTAGTCGCCGGCTGCCGGGATGAACGTCAGCAGCACCCCCGAAACGATTCCGGGCATCGACAGCGGAATCGTCACCGTGCGGAACGTCGTGAACGGCGTCGAGTACAGATCGCTGCCCGCCTCGAGGTAGCGGGTGTCGAGCCGCTCGAGGGATGCGTAGAGCGGCAGTGTCATGAACGGAATGAAGTTGTAGGTGAGCCCGAACACGACCGCGAACGGGGTTCCGGTCAGGAACGCGTCGGGCGCGAGCAGCGACAGCGCCTTGAGCCCAGCGACCACCGGCGACTCGTCGGAGAGGATCTGCTTCCAGGCGAGGGTGCGCAGCAGGAAGCTGATGAAGAACGGCGCGATCACCATCACGAGGATGAGCTTCTGCAGCAGCGGGTAGGGCCTGGCCCTGACCCCGATGAAGTAGGCGAGCGGATAGCTGAACAGCAGCGCGAAGATCGTCGCGAGCACAGCATAGAGAAAGGAACGGAGAATCTGGGCGCTGTACTGCCCGATTACCGTCGTGTAGTTCTCCCAGCGGAAGGCGTTGTCGAACTCGCCGATGTCGCCGAATTCCGCTGGCGCCTGCAGGGAGGTGATCACGAGCGAGAAGAGCGGCACGAGGAAGAACAGCATCAAATAGGCGATGCCGGGGAGCAGGAGCAGCAGGGCGACCTTGCTCGCCCGCCGCGGAGCCTGTTCCGTGGCTGTTGCCGTCGCGAATGCGGAGAAGGCCACGCTAGTCCTCCCCGAGCTCCGACATGAGTGCGTGTCTCTTCTGCAGGGCGAGGGTCGCCGTGTCGGTGTCTGCCGGGAACCGGGAGCCCGTCTCGACCTCGTCGTCCAGACCGAACCCATGCTCGACGTGCCAGGACACCCACACCTCAGCGCCCTCGCCGACGATCGGCCCGGTGCCCATGTTCTGGGCGAACAGTACGATCGTGCCGACCAGGGGGATCTGGATGAGGTACTGCGTGCTCACTCCGCTGAAGGACACGTCGATGACCCGGCCTGGGCCGAGGATGTTGTTGTCCGCGGATTCGACGGGGGCCTCGCGCGCGAGGATGAGCTTTTCCGGGCGAACCCCAACTGTGATGTGGCCGCTCGTCCGGTGTGCCCGCGCCTTCGGCACGACGATCCGGGTGCCGTCGATGTCGACGGAGATGCTGTCGGGGTTTTCCGCCACCACCTGGCCGCTGAACAAGTTCGACTGGCCGAGGAAGTTGGCGACAAACACCGTGCGCGGCAGTTCGTAGAGTACCGCCGGGGCGCCAAGCTGCTCGATCCGGCCCTTGTTCATTACGGCGACGGTGTCGGCCATGGTCATGGCCTCCTCCTGGTCGTGGGTGACGTGCAGGAAGGTGAGTCCGACCTCTTCCTGCACGCTCTTGAGCTCGAGTTGCATCTGGCGGCGCAGCTTGAGGTCGAGGGCGCCGAGCGGCTCGTCGAGCAGCAGCAGCGCCGGCCGGTTGACGATGGCTCTCGCCAGGGCGACCCGCTGCTGCTGGCCGCCCGACAGCTGCGACGGCTTGCGGGCGGCGAGGTGGTCGAGCTCGACCAGCCGCAGCGCCTCGTGGGCCTTCCCCATCGCGTCGTCGATCTTGCGCCGGCGCAACCCGAACGCAACATTGTCGATAATCGACATGTGCGGGAAGAGCGCGTAGCTCTGGAACACGGTGTTCACCGGCCGCTGGTACGCCTTCGTCGACGTGACGTCCTTGCCACCGATCAGGATGCGTCCCGCGGTGACCTCCTCGAGGCCGGCGACGAGCCGAAGCGTCGTCGTCTTGCCGCAACCGGAGGGTCCGAGCAGCGCGAAGAACGAGCCAGCCGGGATCGTGAGGTTGAGTTCCTCGATCGCTGTGAAGCCGGGGAAACGTTTCTGGAGGCCGACGAGTTCGAGGTCGGCGCCGGCTTCAGCGAACCCTCCCGCTGCCATCAGGACCCCAGGACCACAGCCTGGAAGGCCGAGCCGTAAGTGGACTCCTCGGCTCCGGACAGGGTGCGGAAGACGTAGGCGTTCGACAGCGTGTCGTCGTTCGGGAAGATTAACTGATTCTCGGCGAGCTCGGGGTCGATTGCCATCGCGGCCTCCTTCGCACCGACGACGGGCGTGATGTAGTTGACCCAGGCAGCGACCTCGGCGGCAACCTCGGGCTGGTAGTAGTAGTTGATGAGCGCCTCGGCGTTCGCCTTGCGCTGGGATCCGATCGGCACGACGAAGTTGTCGTTCCACAGCGTCGCTCCGGCGGACGGGATAGCGAACTCCCACTTGTCCCCGGCCTCGGCGTTGATGACAGTGATGTCACCTGACCAGCAGATGGCCGCGAGGGTGTCTCCGTTCTTGAGATCCTCCAGGTACGAGTTGCCCTTGATATTGCGGATCTGGCCGTCGTTGACCTGCTTCTCGAAGATCTCCATCGCCGCGTTGAACTCGTCATCCGACCAGTCGCCGCTGATATCCACGCCGTTGTCGAGCATGATGAGGCCGATCGTGTCGCGCATCTCTGACAGCACCCCGACGCGGCCCTTGAGCTCGGACTTCCACAGGTCGGCGACCGACTCGAGTCCTCCCGGCACCTTCTCCTTGTTCCAGCAGATCCCAGCGAACCCGCCCTGCCACGGCAGTGACAAGGTGCGTCCGGGGTCGAAGTCGGGGTTCTGCAGCGAGGGGGTGAGGTTCTTCGCGTTGGGCAGGTTGGCCTGGTCGAACTCCTGCACGTAGCCGAAGCGGATGAGACGCCCGACCATCCAGTCGGTGAGGCAGACGAGGTCGGCGCCGATGTCCTGGCCGAGGGCCAGCTGGTCCTTGACTTTGCCGTAGTAGCTGTTGTTATCGTCGACCGCGACGGAGTAGGTGGCCTTGATGCCCGTCTCCGCCTCGAATCCGACGAGGGTCGGATAGTTACCGTCGTCGTCTTCGTCGATGTAGGCGGCCCAGTTGTCCCAGTTGAGCGTCTTGTCGTTCGCCGAGTTGTCCTCGGCGGGGGCCGGCGCGTCAGCATCGGCCCTCGCACAGCCCGCGAGCGTGAGTGCGGCGGCACCGAGGCCGGCGCCGCTCATCAGGGTGCGGCGCGACAGCTGCGACCGCCTTGCCTGAGCGATCAACTGCTGGATCATTGGGTCTCTGGGAAGCGGTCTGGTCATGTCGGCGTACTCCTCTACCACGGCGGGACAGGTGCAGATCATCCTCGATCCGCGTTCATCGATACTTACACAGAGGCGGCGCGGATTGCACTCATCGGGGAGGAAAACGCCCATATTGAAACATAGATTTCACGAAATCAGCGTGTTTAGGCCCGATTCAGTGCGGATTCCCTCGGTTCGGTAAGTTTAGATCGACGCTCGAGTAGCCCGGGTGGGCGGTGAAGTCGCCCGGAGCGCAATCGACAGGGTAGCGCGGCCCACTCGACTAGTCTGCAGCGTGGCATGTGCGCGAACTGCCCGCTCATGTCGCCAGATGGGCCCAGGACCCGACATAAGCGGGCGACTCACGGAACATGGTCGCGCGGTCGGCTCACAGGGCAGCCCGCGCGGACGCAACTCCGGAGTTTCTGGCGACACGGCGTGATTTGAGGCGTCGGAGCTCGGCGTGGTGCACCATCTCCTGCGTTACGTTCGGACTGTAGGCCGCAGCGCAGTCACAGCGTCGCGCGAGTCTGCAGGACGCCCCATACGCAGCGTCCGCCCCTGCTTGCTAACCGGGCAGCGTGGCTCGCTCGAGCTTGTCGCCGGCTGTCAGCAGCCAAAGCGAGCGGGATGCGGGCGCCAGCGGCGGCGGCAGGCGCCGCTGGCCGGTGACGGCCCGGAAGTCCCCAACCGTGCAGCCGTCGAAGGCGATCGGGATGCGGCCTCGCACCGCCGCGAGGGTCGACCACGCACCCTGCCATGCCTGGGGGTCGCCGAGCAGGATCGTGCGAACGGCGGGATCCGGGTGCTGTCCGGCGTCGACCGTCCCGACATCAACGATGCGGACGCCGCGCCCGCCCGTCACCCGCGTGGCGAAGTCACGGGGCGACGAGCTCACTACGGCAGTCGTCGCACCGGGTCGCAGGTCGAGGGTGGGCGGCACCGGGGCAGGCGGCGGCTGCCGGGGTGGCAGGTGGCCGACCTGCACCCGATTCGACTCCCACACGCCGCCGCCGGGCGGCATCCGCTCGTCGTATTGGTCCCCGCGGCCGCCGGCGAGCAGGTGGTCCTGCCGGCTCGGCAGGCGCAGCAACAGTCGTGAGCGGCACAGCGCCGTGAGCGAGTGCAGCGCGGTGGGTAACTGCTGCGTCGCGACCACGGCAGTCGTGCCGTGGCGTGGGGCGTCCCGAAGCAGCCCGGCGAGCATGTCGGCGAAATCGAGCTGATGCTCTTGGCCGAATCTCGCGAACAGTGAATCGATGTCGTCTACCAGGACCACGCGGGGCGTCAGTGAGCCGGTCGCGAGCGAGGCGCAGAGGGCCGTGAGCTCATCCCAGGCTCCTTCGATGTCGCCTGGGATCAGTCGGGTTGCGCCGCGGGGACCACCTGCGACGATCGCGTCGAGCACCATCGACTTGCCGGCGCCCTGCGCGCCACAGACGAGCAGGTTACCGTGCACGAGCGGCCGGTAGGTCGAGAGTTGCCGCCGCTGCTCCCTCGGCAGGTCGCTGATCCCGAACACGAACCCGACCCGGCTCTGCCCACCATCGGGGTCGGCATCACCGTCGCGATTGTTCCCACCGTCGCGATCGGCACCACCGTCGCGATCGGCACCACCGTAGCGATCAGCACCACCGTAGCGATCAGAACCATCGTCGCAATCGTTCCCACCGTCGAGATCGTTCCCACCGTCGAGACACACCGCAGCGGCCAGCTCGGCGTGCGGCACGAGCAGCGGAAGCGGGTCGCACCAGGGACGCCGCGCTCGCCCGTGCCCCGGCCACAGCCCGCTGACCCTGGCCGCGTCGGCGGCATCCGAGATGGCAACGTGCACCGCGCGCGGCTCCTCGCCCGCGACGGATGCCAGCGCGCGGCCGAGTGGCCGCCGCGGGAGGTCGGCGGCCGCACTGGTTCCGATGACGGCGGAGCTGTCAGCCCGGTTGTTGAGCCTTAACGCGATGCGGAGGGTGCAGTTGGCCAGAATCGAATCACGCAACGCCTCGGCGGGACGCTGCGTGCACAGCACGAGGTGGATGCCGAGGGACCGGCCACGCGACGCGAGATCGGCGAACAGACGGTGCAGTTCGGGGAACTCCGACGCGAGGGCCGCGAATTCGTCGACGACGATGACGAGCCGAGGCAGGGCCGGCGGCTCCAGCTCCTCGATCGACCTCGCTCCCGTGCGGACGAGGGTGCGCTCGCGAAACAGCAATTCGGCGCGGAGGCTCTCGAGCGCCCGGTGCGCGGCACCGGCGTCGAGGTCGGTGATGACGCCGACACTGTGCGGAAGCGAACTGATCGCGTTGAACGATGCACCTCCCTTGAAGTCGACGAGCAGGAAGGTGACCGTTGACGGCGGGTGGACCGCGGCCATCGACAGCACCCAGGAAATCAGCAGTTCGCTCTTGCCGCTCCCGGTCGTTCCGCCGATGACCGCGTGCGGACCGTCCGCGACAAGGTCGAGCACCCAGGCGTCGGCGCCCGCTCGACCGACAGCGCAGCGCAGTCCCCCGCCGGACGCATCCGGCTGTTCGAGTCCGGCCAGGAGAACTCGCTCCGGCAGCTCCCCCGCCGCGAGCCCCTCCGATTCCGCGCGGCTACGCAAAGCGCGCGCGAAGAGCGCCGCCTCGCTCTCCGACGCGTAGTAGCCTTGCACCTCCCCCGCGCCGCCCAGAGGCCCCCTGCGCTGAGCGGATGCGGTGACACCAGTGCCCGCCGTGACGATCACGCCGCACTGCCGCGGCAGGTCGCCGGCTCGGCCCGCGACGGCGACGGTGATCACGTCGGGCCGGGCGGCACGCGAATCATCCGAAAGCTCCGCCGCACGCAGCACGAACTCGAACGCCTGCGCGCCGGGGGGCACATCGGCGCCCGGCTCGAGTCGGTGCGGCAGGGCCACGGCCCAGCCCCAAGCCGAGGGATCCGCGCGAATGGACGCCGTCCCCGGACTGAGTGTGCCGGCCAACTGCACAACGACTGCACGCGCCGCCGCCATCGCCGCCGCACGCGGCCCACACACCCCTATGCCGAGCCGGGCATCGACGACGACGGGTGCGTCCTCGAGCACGGCGGCAGCCTCCCGCGCCTCGCGAAGGGAGGCAGCGACCCGAGAATCGAGCATGCGCACCGGAAGGGAGTCTCCCTGGATTGCAAGAGTGCTGCGCACCGTTCCGCGCCCGAGGGTGACCGGGAGGGCGAGCCCGGCCGACCCCGCCGACCCCGCCGACCCGGCCCACCCCTCCGACCCGGCCCACCCGTCGGCAACCGCCCACCCCTCCGCCTCGACGAACTGCCCGAAAAGGGCGTGTGCGCCGGGATGGAGGGCATCCAGTTCCGACCGCTCCACGTCGTGGCCGGCGACAATCGCGCTGAAGGTCTCCGCAAGCTCCGCGTCGAACCGGCACCGCTCGGCCCGGCGCCGGCGACGCCGCTGCACCGTCGAATCGGCGAGGCTCGCAACGGCGACCACCGGCCCGAGCAGCGCGAAGATGAGCGCGAAGGGCGACTGTGTGACCGTCCAGATCAGGCCAGAGACGGCAACCGGCGCGAGGGTCGCGATAACGGGAAACGAGTAGGGCGGATGCTCGGCGGGCACGGCAGGGAACGAGGGCGGCGGCCGCTCCAAGCGGGCTGGATCACGGGGCAGCGGAAACAAGGAGTCCACCAGCGAAGCACACCACAGCCCGCCCTCACGCGACGGTGCCGCGAGACACCGGTGCCGAAGCGCCCGCCGCCCGATGCGGGAAGGAGTGGAAGGAAGGGCAGAAAGAAGAGGAAGGAGGGGCAGGAAGCGAAGGAGCGGTGCCTAGCTCACGACGAAGAACTGCTCGCCGATGACGACGCGCGCCCCCCGCACAACGATCTGGCGCTTGCCGGGCTCGCACCGGATCGCCGGACGATCAGGCTCCCGCACGATCGTGCCGTTGCCGGAATACCGGTCCGAGACCCAGAACACGCCTGTCTGCTGGCCGAACTCGAGATGGGTCTTCGACACCGAACGGGTCGAGTCGAGCACCCTTACCAGATGGTCGAAGTACTCCGCCGGCTCGGAGACCGGGTTTCGCCCGACGAGTCCGGTACCGCTCACGGTGACGCTCTCCCCCGTGCTGAACTGCAGCACGAAGCGTTCGCCCTTGGCTCCCGCCGCGACGATTCCGGCCGATTCGACACCGTCGGCATCGCGGGTGTCTCCGCTGGCGTCTCCGCTGGCGGACTGTGCCGACGGAGAGATCGTCGCTTCCGGCGCGCGAACCTGTGGTGCGGCTGTCCCACCGGCAGGGCGCTCCGGCGCACCCGGTCGAATCGATTCGATGATGGAGGTGTCGCGCGCGCTCGAGAAGGCGGCGCTCACGGTGGGCGACACGTGACCGCACGAACCACAGAAAATGTCGGAGAACGACATGACCGCACCGCACTCGTCGCAGGGGCTGTACTCGCCGTCGCCGGCCGGCTCAGCGCTCCCGGTCTGCTGACGGGACGCCTGTGGCGGCTCGATGAACGGGCGGATTCGCGCGGGGCCGAGCACGGGCGGCGCGACGGCTTGGCCGCACTCGCCGCAGAACAGCGCCTCGACTGGCAGCGGCTGGGAACAGTTCGGGCATTTCATCACGACACACCCTACGTCGTCTTCTTGCCACTGAGCGATCGAAGCGAGATGCGCGCCCGCAGCCGCTGTCGTCTCGTGAGCCCATCGTCGAGGGAATGGCGCAACTCATCGACCGACCTCCACACCCGCGTGGCTTCGCTCGCGCTCGGCTCCGTCGGACCGAACACCGCCCGGTCGGCGGCGGCGGCGAGCAGCAGCGGTCGGCCCCCGCCGACCGTGTGAGCATATTCGCCGCGGGTAGCTCCACCCGGGGGGTCATACCCGTGGTCGAGCACCGCGTCGGCGAACTCATGCCAGCCCCCGCTGATCCGCTCGAGCGGCGACGCTGCGGTGCGACGCAGGTGTCGCCTGCGTAGCTTCGCCCCCATGACCGCGAGGAACGGCGAGAGCAGGAGTGCGATGCCGAGCAACGTCCATGCGGAGACCTGCAGCATAAGCAGTAGGAGCGCAAGCAGCGGGTCAGCCACCTCTCCCTCGTCTTGCGCCGTCTCCGGGGCGAGCTGGTCCTCCGGCACGTCCCGCTCCAGGACCGGCGGCTGCACGGGCGATTGCGGGCGGGCGACCTGGGTCGGCTCCTCCGGCGCCCGATCGGGGATGTCGCGCTCGGGCGGCGTCGGGTCGATCGTAACCCAACCGTACTGGGCGGTATCGACCTCGATCCACGCCGATATGTCGGCACCGGTGATCACCGTCGTGCCGCCCGGCACGGCATCCGCGGGGGCGAACCCCACGACGACGCGAGCGGGGAAGCCGATCTCCCGCGCCATGAGCGCAGCGGCAACCGCGTACTGCTCCTCGTCGCCGATCATCTGTTGCTCGGAGAACAGCTCGGCGATGCGGTCGGCGGAGTGCCCCGACCTGCTCATCGGCTCGTCGTCGGCGACGCCGTGGCTGATGTATCCCTCGGCCCGCAGCCCGGTCATCGCCGCGGACAGGCGTGCGCCGAGCCCCTGGATCTGGCCCGAGTAGCGGTCGAGGGCGACGGAGAGGTCCTCGGGAAGCACCGGAAGCGCCGGTAGTTGCGACGCGCCGGGGGTGACCCGCGCGAGAGCCTCCGGTGCGGGCTCGACCGGCAGCACGGAGGACAGCCGATAGGCGTCGCCCTCGCCGAGCTCCCCGATCACCGCCGCGCTCCCCGAGTTGTCGTTGAAGTAGAACGACCCGCGCAACCCGGAGGCTCCCTCCCCGGTGAAGCGGATGCTCTCGAACGCGCCGATCGTCGGCAGCCAGACCCCTGAGTAGTCGCCGACGCTCACGTCGACGCCGACCCGGTCGCCGTCGAGGCCCGACCGGTCGAAGCGTGACGGGACCAGGGTGAACGATCCGGAGTCGCTGTCCCTGCCCTCCGCGCCGACCGAATAGACGACGCCGTCGTAGGTGTCGAGGGTGGCGATCCGGATACGTGCTCCCTCGGGCAGTCCGTCAACAGTGAGCATCGTCGCGTCGGCGTTGGTCTCCTGGTGGTAGCGCCGGAATCCCGACAGGGGGCTCGGATAGTCGCGTGGGTCGAACGGCTGCACGATCGTGGACCGCAGCACCTCCCGGGCGCCTTTCGGCGGCACGAACGCGGTCGCGGCCACCGCGCCGCCGGCGGCGATTGCGATGATGAGACCCGCAGCGAGAACTGTGCGCGCCCCGACGAAGATCGTGTCCTCGGTGACCCGGGTGCTCGTGCTCCCGGCGTCACCCACCCAGCCGTAGTTGCGGGACGACGTGCGGCGGCGGTACCAGCGGAAGAAGATGAGCCACAGAAGCAGGGTGGCCGTGAGGGCGAGGGAGGATGCGACGGGAAAGAAGGCGGTGGTCGAACCGAGAATGATGCCGGCGAGGAACAGGGTGAACGGCGCGAGCACGGCGAGCTCGCCGACGCGGGCTCGAAGCGCGACTGAGACTCCGACCAGCACGGTGGCGAGCACAAGTACAAAGGCGGGCACGAGCAGGGATTCGTAGCTGCCGACCGGCAGCGTGACGGTGAGCAGCTGCTTCCAACCGGCGATCGCGCCGAAGCCGAGGTCGGCGAGCCCGGGGAGGGTGGGCAGCAGGCCGTAGCGCGCCTCGCCCGGCACGGCGAGGGGAACCCCGAGCACGACGTAGGCGAGCACCCCGGACAGGGCGACGAGGTGTGCCGGAAACCGGAATACCGCCCCGGTGATGGCCAGCGCCGAGGCGACGACGGTCGTCACGCCGAGCATCAGCAGAAATGCGCTGCTCTCGTAGACGGGCCAGAGCGCGGTCGCGGCGATCGCGGTCGCGAGCCACATCATCGCCGTGGTCGCGACGATGAACTTCACGGTCGGGCGTCGCCGTCTCATACCGACGCCGATCGGGCAAGGGAGCTTCCGAGGTCCTCGAGGTAGCCGATCGTGAGCACGCTGAGCCCGGCGAAGCGGCGCAATCCCGGCATGGCATCCGGGTCGCAGACGACGGCGATGACCTCGACTCCCACCGGGAAGAGAACGGATGCCGCGCGCAGCTGGGTCGGCGTCGTGAGCGACCCGCACACGAGGAACGCGACCGAGATCCCCGCGAGTTTCTCCGAGGCCACCCGCGCGACATCAACGATCGGCAGGGACGATTCCGCCCGCTCGACGCCCGCGAGATCGTCGAGGAGCCGGGTTCTGCTGAGCGAGCCGAGCTGGCGGATTCCGAGCACCTTGCGCTTGGCGAACTCGGGGGTTGCCGCGCCCACCACGACCGAGATCTCGCGCGCATCCCTGATCGCCCGAAGCCCCAAGGACCCGGCCGCGCTGACCGCCATTTCGAACTCGGCGTCGCTGGCGAAGTCAGACTCGGCGAGGCTGAGGGCGACGACGAGGCGGCTGCGCCGGGTCTCTTCGAACTGGCGCACCATGTACGTTCCGGTCTTCGCCGTGCTCTTCCAGTGGATGTAGCGCCGCTCGTCGCCGGCGACGTACTCGCGGAGCGCGTGAAACGACACGTCGCTGTTGGTGAGGTCGCGGGTCGGCTGTCCCTCGAGGTCGCGAATGAGGCCCGTGCTCGTACTCGGCACGTCGATCGTCGCCGGATGCACGAACAACTGCGTCGTTCCCGTCCAGACCAGCTCTCGCCGCACCATTCCGACGGGGTCAGCGCGCACGCTGCGAACGGGTCCGATGTCATGGACCCCGCGCCGCGAGGTGGGAAGGGTGAATTCGTGCCGGGACTGCTCGCCAGCCGCCAGGCTCGGGGTGGCGAGGTCGATGAGGGCACGGCCCACCGGCACCTCGACCCGCGTGCCGAATACCCGGTGCCGCGTGGGGTTGCGCAGGGAGACGATCCCGTTGCCTGGCTGCCCGACGACGAGGTGGCGATGCGGAATCACCAGCTCGACGTCGAAGGCGACCCGACCGACGAGGTACAGCACCGCGATGGCGAGCAGGGCAACTCCAGCGAAACCGACCGCCACGAGTTCGAGCCAGCCGAAACGATAACCGAAGAGGAGCGCCAGCGGCGCGACGATCGCGGTCGACCAGCCGAGCGGCGTGACGACGGCCCGGATGCGGGTGGTGACCTGGCGGATGAGCGCGAGGATACCCCGGCTGGCTCGGACGAGCGCGACGACGATGTCGGCGAGGAGTCCAGTGCGGTCCCCCACGATTCGCGTCCGCGCATTCGTGAGGCCGGCCGCGGAGACCACGGTCGTGTACGACTCGCGACCGTTGGCGGTGCGGGCGTCGGTCCTGGTCGAGGCGGGAAGCGACGACGCCCGCTTCGCCCTGCTCCTGGTGTCCTCCTGCTTGAGCGTCACACCGCTTGCCTGTCGCTCGGTGGCGGCGTCTCGATGAGCAGCTGGCCGATCACGCTCAGCGCGGTGACGCCGTCGAACTCGGCCTCAGCATCGAGGATGAGCCGATGGGAGAGCACGGGCTCGGCGAGCAGCTTGACGTCGTCCGGGATTACGTAGTGGCGGCCGGAGGCGGCCGCGAGGGTCTTGGAGGCGCGGACGAGGGCGAGGGCGCCGCGCACCGAGACGCCGAGCCGCACCTCGACCGCGCTGCGGCTCGCGTCGACGAGACGGGAGATGTAGTCGTTGATCGACGGGTCGACGTGCACGGTGCGGGCCAGGGTGGCCATTTCGATGATCGTGCTCGCGGAGACGACCGCCGGAACGGTCGTCTCGTGCGCCTTCGTGCCGGCGCCCTCGAGGATGCGGATGGTGGAGGAGTGGTCCGGGTAGCCGATGGATGCCTTCATGATGAACCGGTCGAGCTGCGCCTCGGGCAGCCGGTAGGTGCCGGCCTGCTCGATCGGGTTCTGCGTCGCGATGACCATGAATGGGGATCCGACGCCGTGGGTGGTGCCGTCGACGGTGACCTGCCCCTCCTCCATGACCTCGAGGAGCGCGGACTGGGTCTTCGGACTTGCGCGGTTGATCTCATCGGCGAGAACAATGTTCGCGAAGATCGGCCCGCGGTGGAAGTCGAAGCGTCCGCTGCGCTGGTCGTAGATGCTCACGCCCGTGATGTCGCCGGGCAGCAGGTCCGGGGTGAACTGGATTCGGCTGCTCACTCCGGCGACGCTCTGCGCGATCGCGCGGGCCAGCGAGGTCTTGCCCGTTCCCGGGAAGTCCTCGAGAAGCAGGTGCCCCTCCGACAGCAGTGCCGCGAACGACAGCCGCACAACGAAGGTCTTGCCGAGGATCACCTGTTCGACGTTGCCGACGAGTCGGTTGAACGTCGCGGAGAACCAGCCGGCCTGCTCTGGTGTCATGGTCATGTCGTGGCCCCTCGGGTAGCGGTGTGTTCGAATTTCGGATGCTGGGTGGTGCGCGCCCGGGTCGTGCCGGGCAGGTGGGTCAGGGCCTGGGCGAGCACGTGGCCTGCACGTATCCATCATCTGTGTAGGTCGAGCCGTCGGAGAACGACACGACGACCTTGAGCCGCACGCTGATCTCGCCGGAGCCGACGGCCGAGGGGTCGGGAGCCACAGCATCCTCCTCGAACTTCGACCAGCGCTCGACTGGCTGCCCGCCGTCGTTGTAGGCGTAGAGGTAGCGGTAGGTCGGCGAGCCCTGGTTGGCGGGCGGGTTCGACGTGGGCGTCGACCCGACCTCGCACGACACGATCGAGCCGCGGACGTTCACCGGCGTCAGCACTTCCGCGGTCGATGCTGCACCACAGAAGAACTCCGACGAGTCCCGGCAGGCCCGGTAGACGACCGATTGGGGTGCGCCGTACACGGCGAGGTTCGCCGCGGAGGTGAGCCAGTCGCCCTCCTCGACGTTGAACCACGTTCCGGAACCGTTCAGCTGCGCTTGGAACCGGCTGACGATGCCGGAGGATGCCGAGAGGGATCCGACCCGCAGGTCGAATTTGCCGACGAACTTGCCGTCGGGTTCGCCGGCGCGCTGCTCGACCGCGGTCGATGCCAGGACCACGCCAGGGGGCGCCTTGCTCTGCACCGCGCCGGATGCCGAAGGGGTGCAGAACAGCCCGTTGTCGGCGTACACGACGTAGCGGTAGTCGATGCCGTCGGTGGCGCCGTTGTCGATCCACCCGGAGGCGGCGGGGGCCTGCGCACCCGATGGAACGCCGGGGTTGGCTGCGCCCGGCCCACACGATGACGGGATGTTCCCGTCGGCGCGGAACCGGCCGATCGAGTAGACGACCCCGGGCGCGCCGTTCGGGTCGCTGGCGCCCCAGGTGACCCGGATCTGCCCAGCGGACCCGTTCACGACGTCGGCGGCCACGCTGACCTGGCTCGGAGAGCCGATCACGGTGACGGCCGCGGAGGAGGTTCGGCGCCAGTCGGCGTCGCTCAACACTGCCGCCGCGTTGCGCGCGTAGACGGTGACCGAGTATTGCGAGCCCGGCACGAGGGCGCCCGACGCGGTCGTGGTGAGGGACGCGGACTCGGGGCCCGTCGTCGTCTGGAAGTCGACCCCGGGGCCGGAGATCCGTACGACGTAGCCCGAGACCGGCGTACCGAGCGCGGGGTCGGCAACGAGCGACCACGCCACATCGAGCGCGGGCCGGGCGTCGGCGGCCGCCGCACTGGCGGTGACCGATCGCGGCGCCGCCGGCAGGTAGTCGGCCGCGAACTCGACGCTCTCCGGGCTCGCCTGCGACGCGCCGATGGAGTTCGTGGCGATCACCGAGAACCGGTAGCGAAGTCCCGCCTCGAGATCGGTCAGTTCGCAGCGCTGCGCGGTTCCACAGTCCTTGCGGTAGCTGCCGTGGCTCGTGCTCACCACCTCGTACTTGACGATGGGCGAGTTGTTCGAGGGCGGTGCCGTGAGGCGCAGGGTCAGGAGGCCTTCCTCGTAGCCGCCGTCGGCCCGGG
>JAJAZI010000329.1 GCA_026785785.1 Microbacteriaceae bacterium | reverse complement strand
GATGCGGCGGCGAGGGCCGTCACGATCGCGGCGGTGCCGGAGCGGATGACGCCCAAGTCGAGCACGATCACGTCGCTCGCGGCGTAGCGTCCGTGGGACTTCTCGCTGACCCAGTCGCTCAGGCGCGAGTTGGCGTAGCCGAAGCTCGCGTCGTTCGCGTACTCGGTCTCGGCGACGGGGGTGAGACCGTGTTCGCCGCGCATGTAGTGGATGCCGCCGATCGTCACCCTCCCCGCCTCGGGGAAGGCGGGCACGATGATGACGCCGTCGACGGCGCGGCCGCCGTGCTCGGCGATGGTCTGCGCGATGACGTCGGTCTCGAGCGGGTAGTGGCCGCGCAGGGTCGAGTCACTGCGGCTCACGAAGGCGATGTGAACACCGGTGTTTGCGGATGCCGCGATCGCGTTCGTCACGATTTCCCGGTTGCGCAGGGCGGCCGTCTCAGGGGCGAGGCTGCGTGTGTTGGTGAGCACGTAGACGGCAGGGCAGTTCTGGGTGAGCGCCCACTCGAGGTCGGACTCGTCCCAGGTGGTGAGCACCGGCAGGCCGGAGACCGACTGGGTGCCTGTGGGGTCGTCGTCGAGCACGACGAGGACGGTGCCTCCCTCGGCGACCAGCGCCTCCACGGTCGCGGGATCGATGATCACCTCGTAGGGAAATTGGGCTAGTTCGCTCGCCTCGTCAGTCATCATCGCTCCTTCGCAGTCTGATGTCTGACATCTTACAGTTGGCGGCGGCGAGCGTGTCAAGTCGTTCTGCGTGCCCTCGAGCGCGCGAGCTGCCCACCAATGTTGGGTCGGGCGCGGCCGAGGCGACCTTTGTGGCCCACTCGCGCTGCTCTGCGGCCGCGCCGGGCGCGCGGGTGGTCTAGCTGGCGCCGAGCACGTAGTGCTGCAGGTCGTCCGAGGTCTGCACCATGTGGTCGTCCATCGCCCGTCGCGCCCGCTCGGCGTCGCCCGACCTGACGGCATCCAGCACCGCCTCGTGCTTGGCAATCGCGTTCATCTGGATCTGGTGTACTGCGGAGGTCTGCTCGCGCTTCTCGCGCATCACCTTCGAGAGCGGATCAAAGAGCACTCCAACGAAAATGTTGCCGGTGGCCTTGAGGATCACGTCGTGGAAGGCGATGTCGGCCTCGGCGAACAGGGCGACGTCGCCGCTCTCGTGCGCGAGGCGCATCTGCCCGAGGAGGTGCTCGAGCCGGTCGACGTCCTCATCGGTGCGCCGCACCGCGGCCAGCGCGGCCGCCCCGGTCTCGAACATTCGTCGCACCTCGACGAGCTGCATCGACGCGACGGCCTGCCCCACCCCCGACATCGCCGAGCGCAGCACGGGGGCGAGGTCGGTCCACTCGGCGACGGGGTTCACATAGGTGCCCCTGCCGGGGACGACGCGCACGACGTTCTGGGCCTGCAGCGTCTTCAGTGCCTCGCGCACCGTCATCCGGCTCACGTCGTGCGCCTCGCACAACTCCGCCTCGGTCGGCAGCGACGCGCCGACGGGGATCGTCCCGGCGACGATGTCGGCGAGGAGATCCTCGGAGACGACACTTGCGAGCGACTTGCGTGCCATGGTCGCACTCCCGGGGTTCGCGTAGGCCGAGTGGCTTCCGCCGCCAGTTTAGTTCGCGCCGTCGCTAGACTTTCGACCGACGTACCGCACCCACGAGTTCCGCGCCGCGGACCTCAGCACCCCAGAGGAGATGCCATGCCCGTCGCAACCCCAGAGCAGTACGCAGAGATGCTCGCCAAGGCCAAGAACAACGGCTTCGCGTACCCCGCGATCAACGTGTCGTCGTCCTCGACGATCAACGCCGTGCTCCAGGGCCTGACCGAGGCCGGATCCGACGGCATCATCCAGGTGACCACCGGCGGCGCCGACTACTTCGCCGGCCAGAGCGTCAAGAACCGCGCATCCGGGGCCCTCGCCTTCGCCGCGTTCGCGACCGAGGTCGCAAAAAACTACCCGGTCACGGTCGCGCTGCACACCGACCACTGCCCGAAGGACGCGCTCGACGGCTTCGTTTTGCCGCTCATCGAGGCCTCAGAGGCCGAGGTGCGCGCCGGACGCAACCCGATCTTCCAGTCGCACATGTGGGACGGCTCGGCCGTGCCCCTCGCTGAGAACCTCGAGATCGCGAAGATGCTCCTGCCGCGCATGAAGGCGATCAACTCCATCCTTGAGGTCGAGATCGGCGTCGTCGGCGGCGAGGAAGACGGCGTCAGCCACGACATCAACGCCAACCTGTACACGACACTCGACGACGTGATCGCCCTCGTCGACGCGCTCGGCCTCGGCGAGCAGGGACGCTACATCGCCGCGCTCACCTTCGGCAACGTGCACGGCGTCTACAAGCCCGGCAACGTGAAGCTGCGCCCGGAGCTGCTCGGCGAGATCCAGGCCGGCATTCACGCGAAGTACGGCACGGATGCGCTGCCGCTCGACCTCGTCTTCCACGGCGGCTCCGGCTCGACCGACGAGGAGATCGCCACGGCCGTCGCGAACGGCGTCGTCAAGATGAACATCGACACCGACACGCAGTATGCCTACAGCCGCGCCGTCGCCGACACGGTTCTGAAGAACTACGACGGGTTCCTCAAGATCGACGGTGAGGTCGGCAACAAGAAGGTCTACGACCCGCGCTCGTGGGGCAAGATCGCCGAGAAGGCGATGGCCGCGCGCGTCGTCGACGCGACCCGCCAGCTCGGCTCGGCGGGCCACTCGGGCGCCTAGCTCGACTGTCATCATTCAGGAGTGACAGGGCCGGTCTCGGGCAATCGCTCAGCACCGGCCCTTTCAACATTCAGGAGCCGGCCTGGTGGGGCTACTTTCAACATTCAGGAGTGAACCGCCAGGCCAGGCCGGATACCGGACCGTCGCGGCGCTGGATGCCGAGCGACACCGCATCTGCCCACCTGAACGGCCCGTTTGATGCGGTTTCCGTCGCGCGGGTGCAGCGACCCACCGGCAACTCCTGAATGATGAAACCCCGACAAGCTGGTCAGTGAGCGTCAGCCAGCCCCAACTCCTGAATGATTAAAGCCCGACAAGCGGGTTAGTGAGCGTCAGCCAGCCCCAACTCCTGAATGATGAAAGCCGGTAACGGGGTAGCAGGGGTCAGGTGACACTCGCGACGAACTCTCTGAAGGCCGGATCGTTGATCACGAGCGTGAGGATGAGGATGACCGTGATGGTCGCCGCGACCGCGCCGCCAATCAGTGGAACGTAGAACGCGAGCCGGTGGGCGCGAAGCATCCGCACCGTGAGGAACACCGTGATCGCGTAGAGGGCGACGTTGGCGACCATGATGGTCGTGCCGACGGTCTCGGCCTGCTCGAACGAGGTGAACTCGCCGATGCGCTGAGCCGCGTAGGCCTG
>JAJAZI010000328.1 GCA_026785785.1 Microbacteriaceae bacterium | reverse complement strand
GTGGGGGGCTGGGATTTGTGTATCCGCGCCTGGGCGGCCCCCCCGAGGGCGCGCGGGGGGTGACCCCGGCTGTGGCCCCGGGCTGCGCCGTCCCGGTGCCCCCGGCGGCGGCGGCGCCCGCGACGAGGGGAAAGCCAGGGTCCGAGATCGCCGGCATGCCGGCATCCGTCAGCACGAGCACGTCCGACTCGCGGGCCAGCTCCACGATCTCGGCCGCCTTCGCCTGCTCGTTGTGCTCGTGCAGGGCGATCAGCCGGGGCCGGTTCTCGATGCCAAGCGCGCGCATCAGGTGGATCGTCACGCGAGTGTCCTCGGATGCGATCACCTCGGTGGTCGTGAGCGCCTCGATGAGCCGGCGGGAGGCGTCCCCGAGATTGCCGATGGGCGTTGCCGCGAGGATGATCACCCGCCCATTCTCGCACCGGCGCCGGATGCTGCGCGGTGCGCACCAGGGCCGGATGCTGCTCGGTGCGCACCGGGGCCGTGCTGCTCGGGCCGCCCCGGTTCCAACCCGCTCGCGATTAGCATTGCCCTGTGACGCGCCTCTCCTACCCCGACGCCGTGGCGAGCGGCACCGGTCGGGCCGCCGCGCGCCTCACGGACTGGTTCAGCGCCCGCCGGCGCCTCTGGGTATGGGCCGGCCCGATCGGGGTGACGCTGCTCGCGGCGGTGCTGCGGCTCGTGAACCTCGGCAGCCCGAGGGAGCTCGTCTTCGACGAGACCTACTACGTCAAGGACGCCTACACGCTGCTGAACCTCGGCTACGAGAGCCAGTGGCCCGAGGGCGCCGACGCTCTCTTCAACGCCGGCACCGTCGACATCTTCACGTCCGAGGCCGCGTACATCGCGCATCCGCCGCTCGGCAAATGGATCATCGCGCTCGGCCTGCAGGCCTTCGGCGCGGACGACCCGGTCGGCTGGCGCATCAGTACCGCGATCGTCGGCGTGCTCGCCGTCGCGCTGCTCTGCGCCGTGGCCTTCGCGCTGTTCAAGTCGTCTGCCCTCGCGACCCTCGCCGGCGGACTCCTCGCGATCGACGGCCTCGCGATCGTGATGTCGCGCACGGCGCTGCTCGACAACTCGCTCATGCTCTTCACGCTGCTCGGCTTCGGCGCGGTGCTGCTCGACCGCCAGCAGAGCGCCACGCGGCTCGCGCGGTGGATCGCCGCGCGAACGGATACCGCCAGGTCCACCGACTGGGGCCCGACCCTCTGGTGGCGGCCATGGCTGGTGACCGCCGGCCTGATGTTCGGACTCGCCTCGGCCGTCAAGTGGAGCGGTATCTACTTCCTCGCCGTCTTCGCCGTCTACACTCTCGTCGTCGACGCGCTCGCCCGCCGCCGCGCCGGAATCGCCTTCTGGGCCAGCTCCACCGTGGTCCGCCAGGCTCCGGCGAGCTTCCTGCTCACGGTGCCGGTCGCTGCGCTCGCCTACCTCGCGACCTGGACCGGGTGGTTCGCCACGACCGGCGGCTACTACCGCGACTGGGCGAGCCAGAACGAGACCGTCTCCTGGCTGCCGCAGGCGCTGCAGAGCTTCTGGCACTACCAGGTGTCGATCTACTCGACGAACCTCGGCCAGGACACCCCGCACGCCTATGAGGCGAACCCGCTCGGCTGGCTGCTCCTGCTGCGGCCGACCGCGTTCTACTACCGCGGCAGCGCGGCGGGCGAGAACGGATGCGACCACGACACCTGCGCGGAGTTCGTCACCTCGATCGCGAACCCGATCCTCTGGTGGCTCGGCGTGGCCGCGATCGTCTACCTCGTCTACCGCCAGATCCGCTGGCCGGACTGGCGGGTCGGGCTGACCCTCACCGGTGTCGCCGCCGGCTACCTGCCCTGGCTGCTCTACACGGAGCGCACCGTGTTCCAGTTCTACACAATCGTGTTCCTGCCCTACCTGATCCTCGCGCTGGTCTACGTCGTCGGGCTCGTGCTCGGCAGGCTGGCGGTTGCTGCGGGTCCGGCGCCCGCGGATACCCCGGCCCCGGCGCCCGCGGATGCCGCGGCCCCGGCGCCCCGGCTGACGGCGGCTGCCGACGCCAGGCACACCCAGGCGGTGGTCGCCGTCACCGTGGCGCTCGGCCTTGTCGTGGCGACGAGCGTGTTCTTCCTCTCGGCCTGGGAGGGCATCCAGGTCTCCGGCGTGTATCAGCAGCTGCACTACTGGCTTCCAGGCTGGCGCTGAACCCGGCCCGCCACGACGGTCGCCGCACGCTACCTTGCGTTACGCCAGACGGCCGGGCACTCCGCGCCGCTCCGGTAGCGTTGCCGCATGGCAGACAGCGGCAGCAGCACGACAGGCAACACGACCGACGGCACGATCGACGGCGTACTCGACAGCACGGCAGACGGCACGACCGACAGCGCAATCGACGGAGACACCGAACGCGGCACAGCCGATCGCGAGTGGGGGTTCCGCACTCGCGCGATCCACGCCGGCAACATCCCCGACGCCGTCACGGGCAGCCGCGCCCTGCCGATCTACCAGACGTCGGCGTTCGTGTTCGATGACACCGCGGATGCCGCCGCCCGGTTCGCGCTGCAGAAGTACGGCAACATCTACTCGCGGGTGAGCAACCCGACGGTCGCGGCGTTCGAGGAGCGCGTCGCGAGCCTCGAGGGGGGCCTCGGTGCCGTCGCCACGGCATCCGGCCTCTCCGCGCAGTTCATCACCTTCGCCGCCCTCGCCGGCGCCGGCGACCACATCGTCGCCTCGGCGAACCTCTACGGCGGCTCGATCACCCAGCTCGACGTGACGCTGCGCCGCTTCGGCGTCGAGACGACGTTCGTGCACGGGGCCGACCCCGAGGACTATGCCGCCGCGATCACCGACAAGACCAAGCTCGTCTTCGCCGAGACCGTCGCGAACCCCTCCGGCGACATCGCCGACATCGAGGGCCTCGCCGAGGTCGCGCACGCCCGCAACATCCCGCTCATCATCGACTCGACGATCGCGACGCCGTACCTCAACCGTCCGATCGAGTGGGGCGCCGACGTCGTCGTGCACTCGGCCACCAAGTTCCTCGGCGGGCACGGCACGACCCTCGGCGGCGTCGTCGTCGAGAGCGGCCGGTTCCACTGGGCCAACGAGCACTTCCCCCTGTTCGACCAGCCCGTGCCCAGCTACGGCGGACTCAACTGGCAGGGCAACTTCGGCGAATACGCGTTCCTCACGAGGCTCCGCGCCGAGCAGCTGCGCGACATCGGGCCATCGCTCGCCCCGCACTCCGCGTTCCTGCTCGCGCAAGGTGTCGAGACGCTGCCGTTCCGCATCCAGGCACACGTCGACAACGCACGAATCGTGGCCAAGTGGCTCGACGCCGACCCCCGCATCGAGTTCGTGAACTGGGCCGGCCTCCCAGCGCATCCGCACCACGCCCGCGCGAACAAGTATCTACCCAAGGGCGCCGGAAGCGTCTTCAGCTTCGGGGTGCGCGGCGGCCGCGAGGTCGGGCAGAGGTTCATCGAGTCGGTCAACCTAGCGAGCCACCTCGCGAACATCGGCGACGCGAAGACCCTCGTCATCCACCCTGCGTCGACCACCCACGCGCAGCTCACCGAGCAGCAGCTCATCGACGGCGGCGTCGCCCCGGGGCTCGTGCGCATCAGCGTGGGAATAGAAGATCCCGACGATATTGTTTACGACCTTGACCAGGCGCTCACGATCGCGACGAAGGGCAAGTGATGGTTTCGACAGGCGAGACCGGCGGGGCCGGCGAGACCGGCGAGACAGGCGAGACCGGCGAGACCGGCGAGGACGTCGTCACCACCCAGCTCGTCAACGGCCTCACCTGCTCGATGCCGGCGAACAGCCCGCTCGCGAAGCTACTCACGTCGCAGCGCGGCTGGGTCGGCCCGAACGCGAAAGAGCGCCTCGCGATCCTGCGGCGCGCCAAGTCGATCGCCATCGTCGGAGCTTCGCCGAACCCGGCACGCTCGAGCTACTTCGTCGGCACCTACCTGCTGCAATCGAGTGACTATCGGGTCTACTTCGTGAACCCCAACGCCGACACCATCCTCGGCCACAAGGCCTACCCCGACCTCGCCTCGCTGCCCGAGGTGCCCGACATCGTCGACGTGTTCCGCAAGGCGAGCGACATCCCCTCGGTCATCGACGACGTGCTCGAGATCGGCGCGAAGACCGTGTGGGTGCAGCTCGGCATTTGGAACGAGGATGCTGCGGTCTACGCCGAGAGCAAGGGACTCACCGTCGTCATGGACCGCTGCATCAAGGTCGAACACGCGCGCTTCCACGGCGGGCTGCACCTGCTCGGGTTCGACACGGGCGTCATCACCTCACGCAAGACGGTTCGCTGACCCCAGCGCTCGGTCTCGCGCCGACGTGCCCTGGCGCGCGATGGGTACTCCGGCCCTGATCCGCCGGAGACAGCCAACTCCGTCCGTGCGCCCAGCGGAGCGCGGATAGCATCGATGGATGCCCCGATCCCGCCTGCTCCTGCTCCTCGGCGTAACCGCGCCCGCCATCGCCTGCGCGCTCGTCGGCCTCACGCATCCGATGCGCCTCACCGCGGACACCGCGCTGTACTGGCAGAACATGCACATCGTGCTCATATTCCTGTTTCCGCTTATCGGCCTCGCCCCCTGGCTGATCGCCCGGCGCGTCAATCGTCGGCTCGGCTGGATCGCGGCGCTCGGCGGCTACGGGTTTGCGACCCTCTACACCGCTCTCGACATCCTCGCCGGTGTAGCCGCGGGCGCACTCATGCTCGGCGGCGAGGCGGATGCGACCGGTCCCGTCTACGCGATCGCCCGCGTTCTCGCACGGATCGGGGTCTGGTCGCTCATCGCCGCCGTCGTCGTGGCGGGCATCGCGGCGTTGCTGCAGGCGCGCGTGGCGGCCGTGCCCGGCCTCGTGCTCGCCGCCGTCGGCGCGTACCTCGTCTACCCGGGACACATCTACTTCCCGGTCGGAACCGCGTCGATGGGGCTGCTCGCGGCGGGGTTCGCCCTGCTCGCCCTCGCCGTGACTTCGGTAACCGCCCCGGTGGACGCGCGCGAGGCGACCAGCACGCCGTGACCTACCCGGTGCGCCAGTTGTCCGCCGTGTGCTTCTGGAACAGGGAGACCTGCGGGCCCGCTGGACCGTTCGGCCGGGAGTTGAACGAGCTCCAGGGGTCACCGTCGGCTCGGCGACGACTTCGGCGCCGGCCTCGACGACGAGTTCGGCACCGGCCTAGACGAGCTCGGCGGTACGGGTGGCCGCATCGTCCAGCGCGAAGGCGATGCGGATGCGCGGAGGCACCTGACGGCCGACCTCCGGCTCGTCGATGAGCCGCTTCTGGGCCGAGCAGACACGGCGCCGAGCAGACAGGGCGCCGAGCAGACACGGCGCCGGGCAGACTCGGCGCCGAGCAGACAGGGCGCCGGGCAGACACGGCGCCGGGCACTCAGCCCGCGTCGGCCAGCTGGCGCTCGAGCTCTGCCGGCTCGACCACCGGGAGGCGGCAGACAAAGTCCCGGCACAGATACGCGGTCGTCTGCCCGTCGCGAGCGACCCGTCCGTCGAACAGCTCGAATCCGGCCTCGGCGAAGGCCTCCGCCTGCTCGGTCGCCACGATCGCGACGATTCCGCCGGCCCGGTCCCAGCCCCTGGCGATGGCCTCGATCGGTGCGGCGGCGGCATCCGCCCCGCGCACGACGACGAGCTGCGTGCCGGGCGCCTGCAGCCGCGTCATCACGCCGAGCGACGCCCCGAACGAGATCGGGCGCGGCACGGCGAGGGGCGCGAACAGCTCCATGGCGGCGTTCGCCGCGCGCAGGTACCGCTCGTCGGCGGTGAGCAGGTGCAGGGTGTGCGCGGCGGCGGCCATCGCGCTGAGGCCCGAGGGGTAGGCGCCCTCGGACGGGTCGACCTCGAGGGTGAGCCCCTGCGCCTCGAGCACCGGGTCGGCGCCGCCGGGCACATGGAAGACAAGCGCGAGATCGGCCAGGACGCGGTCGTGCGCGCCGAGGTCGTCCACGCCGAGCCCCGCCGCGGCATCCGCGCTCATCGACGCGTCGACGAGGTCGCGCGCCACAATCGCATAGGAGACCTCGCCCGTCGCGACCGCGAGCCGCAGGAGTGCGGAGGCGAACATGCCGTAGTCCTCGAGGGTCGCCTTGGCCGGCGAGATCCGGTCGCCGATCGATGCGCGCACGAGGGTTCCGTCGTCGCGGATGTGCCTCTCGATCAGGTAGTCCGCGGCGCCCCGGGCGAGCGCGACCCAGTCGGCGCGGTCGTGCCGGGCGCCCGCGTCGGCGAGCGCCTCGATCGCGAGCCCGTTCCACCCCGTGAGCACCTTCGCGTCAAGTGCGGGCGGCGTCTGCCCGGCACGCGCGGCCGACGCCAGCCGGTAGTAGCCGCCCTCGACCCGCTCGCCATCGACGGTGCTCTCGCTGTCCTGGGCCGAGGCGAACCCGCCGTCCTCGACGCGCATGACCGAGCCGAGGAATCCCGCAATGCCCTCGGCGACCGGCAGGCCGCCCGGCAACCGTGAGTAGGCGCCGAGCAACACGGCATTGTCGTAGAGCATGCGCTCGTAGTGCGGGTCGGTCCAGTCGCGCATCGTCGAGTAGCGGAAGAATCCGCCCTCGACGCGGTCGCGCAGCGCCGAGGCGGCCATGGCCGTGAGGGTCCGGGCGGCGAGCGCGGCGGCATCCGCACTCTCCGGGGCGCCGGCCGACCCGCGGTCGAGCAGGAACGTGAGAACGGGCGCAACGGGAAATTTCGGGGCGCCGCCGAAGCCGCCGAACTGGGTGTCCTCGTAGTCGACGAGCTCGCTCACGATGCCCGCCCACGCCGCGGGCGTCGGCAGATTGCCGGCCAGCGGAACGGACTGCTCGGCGAGGGTCGCGGCGATCATCGTCGCGTTCGATTCGACCTCGTCGCGGCGGTTCTGCCACGCGTCGATCACGGCGTCGAGCACCTGGCGGAATGCCGGATGCCCGTGGGCCGGCTGCGGCGGCCAGTAGGTTCCGGCATAGAAAGCCTTGCCCGTCGGCGTCACGAAGACGTTGAGCGGCCAGCCGAGCTGGCCGGTGAACGCGCCGGCCGCGGCGAGGTAGCTGGAGTCGACGTCGGGGTACTCCTCGCGGTCGACCTTGATCGCGACGAGGTTGTCGTTGAGGTGGCTCGCGATCTCGGGGTCGCTGAAGCTCTCCCGTGCCATCACGTGGCACCAGTGGCAGGTGGAATACCCGATCGACACCATCACGGGAACGTCGCGCCTCGCTGCCTCGGCGAACGCCTCCGGCCCCCACTCGCGCCAGTCCACCGGGTTGTCGGCATGCGATCGGAGGTACGGGCTCACGGCGTTGCCCAGAGAATTGACCATGACTCCAGCGTAGGCTCGGGCTGTGTCTTCGACAGCCATCACTTTCATCGGCGGACCGACCGTGCTCCTCGACTACGCGGGGCTGCGGTTCGTGACCGACCCCACCTTCGACGAGCCGCAGAGCTACTCCGAACCGGGATCGACGACACTCGTGAAGACGCAGGGGCCGGCCGTCTCCCGCGCCAATGTGTGGCCCGTCGACATCGTGCTGCTCTCGCACCACGGGCACAAGGACAACCTCGACTGGGAAGGCCTCGAGCTGATCGCCCAGGGTCCGGTGACGCTCAGCACGATGAGTGCCGCCGGTGACCTGTGGGGCGGCAGCGTCATCGGCTTCGATGACTGGGAGTCGTATGAGACCGGACCGGTCACGGTCACGGTGGTGCCGGCTCTGCACGGTCCGCCCGGCTCGGAGGCGCGGGTCGGCCCGGTCGTCGGCTTTGTGCTCGAGGCGCCGGGTGAGCCGACCGTTTACGTGAGCGGCGACAACGCCTCGCTGCCGCTCGTGCAGCAGATCGCCGAACGCTTTCCCGCCATCGACATCGCACTGCTGTCCGCCGGGGCCGCGCGAGTTCCCGGGATCGCGGTTCCACTGACCCTCACCTCGACCGAAGCCGTCGCGGCGGCACGCCTCCTCGGCGCCTCCCGCGTCATCGCCCTGCACACCGACGATTGGGCACACTTCACCGAGAACCGCGACGACCTGGAGGCTTCCTTCGCGGGCACCGGACTGCTCGTCGGCACCCCGCGCGGAGTGCGCGTCGAGCTCTGAGCTCGCCCGATCCGTGCAGCCGTGCGTCCCCACACGATCTTGGGGCGACACGCGCGGCGTGCTCTTGAGCAACTTGAGGCCGATGACGCTGCCGACGATTCCGATGAGGAAGAGCACGCGCAGCACCGTGACGACCTCCTGACCGGTGAGCATGCCGTAGGCGACGGTCAGTGCAGCGCCGGTTCCTGCCCATACGGCGTAGGCGGTGCTGATCGGGATGTGCGTGGCGGCATAGGCCAACGTGGCCATGCTGCTCACCAGCGCGACGACGAACACGATGGTCGGCACGATCTCGCTGAGGCCTTTGCTCGCGCCGAGCGCGGTGGCCCAGACTGCCTCGAGCGCGGCGCTGAGGAACAGGATGATCCAGGGCACTAGCTCACCACCTTCAGCCCGATGATGCAGCCGACGAGGGCGACCAGAAGCGCTGCACGGCCGAGGGACAGGGTCTCCTTCTTGCGGGCGACGGCGATCACGACGGTGAGGACGGCGCCAATGCCGACCCATACGGCGTAGGCGGTGCCGACGGGGATGTCGGTCATCGCGTAGGCGAGGCCGGCCATGCTCAGTACCAGGGAGACAGCGAAGAGCACTGTCGGCTTGGGGCGCCTGAAGTTGTCGGATGCGCCGAGGGCGGACGCCCAGACGGACTCGAGCACTCCCGACGCGATCAGGATGATCCAGGCCACGGGCACTCCTCCTTTTACGTCGGATCGTTTTCGCACAGTTGCGCTCGAACCATTCCTAGCAGATTCCGTACAACTGTGCGAATATAAGCGCATGCCGAAGATCGTCGATGTTGCGGGGCGGGACCGCATGGTGTCGGAAGCGGCCTGGCGCGTGCTCGTGCGCGACGGGTTGACCGAACTCTCCGTGCGGAAGGTCGCCTCTGAGGCGGGGCTATCGCCGTCGTCTCTGCGCTACACCTTCCCCACCCAGGCCAGCGTCCGGGACCGCGCCGTCGCGCTGCTCGTCGCGCGCTTGACCGCGCGGGTCGCTCGCCACGGCGAGACGGCGGAAGCCGGGCTGGACGAAGCGCGCGCCATCCTGCTCGAGCTCCTGCCCCTGGATGACGAGCGGCGGATCGAAATGGAAGTCTCTCTGGCCCTCGGCGCGTTGGCCGCCACCGATCAGGCCCTGTGGGGGGCGCACCGACGAACGCACCTCGCCGTTCGCGCCGGGTGCGCCCGAGCTGTCAGGCTTCTGGGCGCCGATCACGGCGAGGTCGATGGAACTCACGCGTTCATCGACGGCCTCGCCCTGCATCTCGTGCGGCAACCGCCCGACGCGGGCGACGCCTGGGCGCAAGTTGCGCTCGACGCCTACCTGCGACGGCTCCCCCGTCAACACGATCGCTGACGAGTGCGGCGGGGTCGCCCGGCGCCGGGGCAC
>JAJAZI010000327.1 GCA_026785785.1 Microbacteriaceae bacterium | reverse complement strand
TCGTGCAGGAACGCGGCGCCCCCGTGAACTTCGCCATTCGGCTGCTGCGTCTGGTCGGCCAGGCTTGTCTCGGAGATGAGTTTCGGCCGACTGGGATTGGTGATGTCGATGATGTCGATGTCTGCTGCTTCCTCGTTATCTTCGAGAACCGCATACGCCTTGGAACCGTCCTGCCACGCGAGCGCGGAGTGAACCTCGTTCGAGTGAGTTTGGCTCTTCCCCTTCACCGAGAAGTCCCCGAAGCCCTCGACGAGCTTCTTCGGCTTCAGTGGATTCGTCACGTCGACGAAAGTCGGGGACGGCCTTTTTTTCGTGGGGTTCGCGCCGATTCGCGACCCGCCGTCGCCGGCGGCGCGGGTGACCGCACCAGTCAGGCGCCGAACACGCCATCCCCCCGGCGCGAACCCAGGTAGGAGCCGACCACTGCGGCGCCCAGGTCGTCGAGCTCGGGTGCCACGACGGTGCCGCCGACCCGTTCCGCCAGCGAGTCGACGAACCGGGCGAGCCCCGGATCCTCGCCGAGGCGGAAGAAGGTCGTATTAGCACCCAGGCGCATCGAGTTGTCGAGCTCGCGGACGGCGAGGCCCACGGTCAGCGGGTGTGGCGGGTAGCTGAAGAAGACGTCGCCGCCGGCCTCGAGGTGAGAGGTCGGCTCGCCGTCGGTGATGATGAGCAGCACCGGCTGGGCGGTCGGATGCCGGCGGAAGTGTCGGTTGGCCAGCATCAAAGCGTGGTGCAGGTTGGTGCCCTTCTCGTACTCCGCGTCGAGTCCGG
The DNA here is from genome assembly GCA_026785785.1 of Microbacteriaceae bacterium. Lineage (GTDB taxonomy): Bacteria > Actinomycetota > Actinomycetes > Actinomycetales > Microbacteriaceae > Marisediminicola. The sequence goes on along the minus strand of JAJAZI010000327.1, from coordinate 2,175 downwards.
TGAGGTGCTCGATCTCCATCGTCTGCGCCACGCGGCCGAAGCCGATGAGCTGCAGGTCGTCGCCGCGAAAGCGACTCGTGATGAGCGTGTGGAGCGCGAGCGCGGTGCGTTTCATCGGAACCCAGCGCCCGTCCATGGCCATCGAGAACGACGTGTCGACCAGCAGCGCCACGCACGCCCGGGTGCGGGCCTCGGTCTCCTGGACCTCGACGTCGCCGATCTCGAGCCGGATGCCCGCGGCGGTCGCGCCGCCCTCCCCTGCCGTGCGGGTAATGGCGTTCGTGATGGTGCGCGTCACGTCCCACGGCTCGGTGTCGCCGAAGGCCCATTCGCGGGTCGCCCCCGAGAACTCCCCCGCGGCGCCAGCGGTCGCCACGTCGCGGTTGCCCTGGCGCCCGGACATCCGGGCCGCGACGTCGCGCAACAGCGCCTTGCCGAGCTGACGCATCGCCTTCGGTGTCAGCCTGAGCGTGCCGTCAGAACCGCGCTTCATGGTGCCGGGATCGCGAAGCGCCGAGTCGAGCTGCTGGAGTGTGCGGGCGTCGGCCGCCGCCGCATCGCCGAGCTGCCGCGCGAGCTTGTCGAGGTCGAGGTCGTCCATGCTCGACCCGCTGTACGACTGCGTCAGCTGCTCGGCCAATTCGTCGAGGTCCGCGAGATCCTGGAACACGCCCGTGCCATCGCCGAGGCCGAGCCCCTCCCCACCCTCCATGCGCTCCGAGCCGCCCCAGTCCTCGCCCGGGCGCAACGCCTGGAGGTGACCGTCGAGCTGAGCGAGCGACTGCATGAGCTCGGGTGAGCCGAACGCCTGCCCGGCCAGCGTGTCGAGCTCGTCGCGCTGCTCCTGGGTCATCGAGTTGCGCATCCGCGCGGCGGCGGCGGCGCGCCGGGCAAGCGCGTCGAGGAGCTCATCGATGTTGCCGGGTCCCTCCGGGAAGAAGCGGCCGTGCTTGTCCATGAACGCGTCGAACTGCTCCGGGGTGTCCTCGCCCCGTTCGTGCGCGGCGAGCAGCTCATTGAGGTCGCCGAGCATCTCGTTGATTGCGGCCCGGTCGGTGTCGGTGGCGTTCTCGAGCGCGTTCTTCATGCCGGCGAAGCGCTGGTCGAGCATCTCCCGGCCCAGCAGATCCTTGATTGCCTCGAAGTCCGCGCGGGCCTCACTGCTGCGCCAGTCGTAGTCGCCCAGCTCGCTGACCGCCGCGGGAGTGGAGGCCGGGAGGTTCTCGAGCTGCATCTCGGCCAGCATCCGGTCGCCGTCGTCGAGGTCGACATCACGGGCCAGCTGCGCGCGTTCGGCTTTCAGGGCCTTCTGGAGCAGTTCCCTGACCTTCTCGAGAGTGCCGTCGAGATTGTGCCGCCGGGTCAGCTCCCGCCGCCGCTCCGCCACCCGGCGCGCCAGGTCGTCGAGGCCGGCCCGGTCCGTGCCGCCGCGCCGCAGCAACTCGCGGATCGCCCGCTCGGGCGAGTAGCCCGCCATGACGTCCTCGCCGATGGCGTCGAGCGCCTCGCCCAGGTCGACGGGCGGCGCGAGCGGATCGGGGCCGCCCGCGTACCTGCCGTAGCGGGCGGCGCGAGTGAGCCGGCGGTTGGCCCTAGCCATAGATCGTCTCGCCCCCTCCGCTCTCCTTGCTGATCCGGCGCTGCAGGTAGAGGCCCTCGAGAGCCAGCTCGATGGCGCCGGCCCGCTGTCCGTCGCTGATCGCTCCGACCCGATCGCAGACCTCGTCATACAACTCGGACTCGCCGAGCACCGGCAGTCCGGCAAGGAAGGCGCGGGCGGTGACCTGCTCGCCGGTCGTGACCAGGGCGCCGGCCTCGATCGCCTCGACCAGCACGGAGAAGTCGAGGCCGCGAAAGTGCGCCCTGACCGTCTCGGCTGTTGCGGTGCGCAGCAGGTGGTCGAGGATCTCGTCCTCTCGCCCCTCCTCGGACGATTCGAACTCGATCTTGCCGCCGAGCACGTCGACGGCGGTTTCCAGGTCGACCGGGCGGGCCACGGCATCCGCCTCACCCTGGCGGGTCGCGCGGTGGATAGCGGCCGCAGCGATGGTCTCGGCGCCGGCGATCGCGAAGCGGGCGCTGACTCCGCTGCGCTGGTCGACCGCGTTCGAGCCGCGCAACGCCCGGGTGAAGCGGGCGAGGATCTCGACGAGGTAGTCGGGAACGTCGGCGGTA
>JAJAZI010000326.1 GCA_026785785.1 Microbacteriaceae bacterium | reverse complement strand
GTGATGATCGGCGCGTAGCCGTTGCCGAGGAGGAAGATGTCGTTGCCCCCGAGGCGGAGCGGGTCGTTGACCTTGATCTCGGCCTTGGTGCCCTCCTCGGACCCCGGCGTGTAGCTCGTGACGCTGGCGGTGTAGTCAATCGGTTGCCCGCGCGCGGCCGGGTTCTCCTGCTCGTAGACGACCTCGAACTCGTCGAGGGACAGCCGGTAGGGCTGGAGCACGCCCTCGTCGAAGAACCGCCCGGGGAGGAAGGACTCGTACGACAGCAGCACGTTCGCGAAGGAGTCCCCCTCGACGATGACCTTCTGTCCGCTGTAGCCGAAGCCGCCGCCGATGCCCACCGAGACGAGCACGCCGACGAGAGCGGAATGGAAGACGAGGTTGCCGGTTTCGCGCAGGTAGCCGCGCTCGGCGCTCACCGAGAGCTCGCCGCCCGGACCCTCGAACAGCCGCACCCGGTAGCCGCTTTTCTTCAGGATGCCGCGGGCGGACTCGACCGCTCCGGCCGCGGAGACTCCGGGTGCCGAGACACTCGTGAATCCGGCGAGCCGCGAGAGGCGGGCTGGCGTCTTGGGCGGGGCGCTGCGCAGGGCCCGGTAGTGGTGCGCGGTGCGCGGGACGACGCAGCCGATGAGCGAGATGAACAGCAGCAGGTAGATGGCCGAGAACCAGGCCGAGGAGTAGACGTCGAAGGCCTGCAGGGAGTCGAGCACCGGCGCGAGATCGGGGTTGTTCGTGAAGTACTGCTGCACCCCGTTGGGGTCGGAGGTGCGTTGCGGGACGAGCGAGCCGGGCACGGCGGCGATCGCGAGCAGGAGGAGTAGGAACAGCGCTGTGCGCATGCTCGTGAGCTGCCGCCAGAAGAAGCGCAGGTAGCCCGCGCCGCCGAGACGGGGCTGCGCAATCCGGGCATCCGCGGGAGCGGGCGCCGGGGAGTCGAAGTGATCAGATGGCCGGCTCAAAACCGCTGATCACCGACCCGAGCTGGGACATCATGATTTGCCACACGCCGGTTACCATGAGCACGCCGATGAGCACGAGCAGGGCCCCGCCGACGATGTTGACGGCGCGGATGTGGCGCTTGAGCCAGGCGACCGACCCGGTGACCCAGTTGAAGCCGAGGGCGACGAGCAGGAACGGGATGCCGAGGCCGAGGCAGTACACGACGCCGAGGAGCGCCCCGCGGCCCACTGAGCCGGTCGTGAGGCTGAGGCTGTACACGACACTCAGGGTCGGGCCGATGCAGGGCGCCCAGCCGAGCCCGAACACGATGCCGAGCAGCGGGGCGCCGCCGAGGCCCGTCGCGGCGGTCAAGCCGGGGCGGATGGTGCGCTGCAGGAAGCTGAACTGGCCGATGAAGACGAGCCCCATGATGATCACGAGCACGCCGATCACGCGGGTGATGAGGTCGAGCCAGGGGATGAGCATCAGCCCGGCGATCGAGAAGGCGAGGGTGAAGCCGACGAAGACGACGCTGAAGCCGAGCACGAACAGGGCGACGCCGAGCAGCAGCCGGCCGCGGCCCGCGCGCGCATCCGTTCCCGCGAATCCGCCGACGTAGCCGAGATAGCCGGGAACGAGCGGGAGGATGCACGGCGACGCGAACGAGACGAGCCCCGCGAGCAGTGCGATGGGCAGGGCGACGAGGAGGCTGCCGCTCGCGACGATCTCCCGGATCGGATCGCCCACTAGCCGGCCTCCGCGAGAACGTCGCTGATGATGGTGTCGAGGATCGAGCGCTCCTGGAGTTGCCCCAGGATGCGCGCGGCGATGCGGCCCTCGGCGTCGAGCACGAAGGTGGCCGGGACCGCCTGCGGCGGGATCTCCCCGGCGAAGGCGAGCCGCACCTCGCCGGTCTTCTTGTCGAGGAGCGACGGGTAGGTGACGCCGAAGTTGCGCGCGAAGGCGAGCGAGGTCTCGGCGCCGTCGTAGATGTTCACCCCGACGAAGGAGGCGCCGTTGCCCTCATACTGCTGGGCGAGCGCGTCCAGGTCGGGGGCCTCGGCGCGGCACGGGGCGCATCCGGCGTACCAGAAGTTGACCACGAGCACCTCGCCGGCGAAGTCGGTGCTCGCGAATGGCTCCCCCGCGTCGGTCTCCCCCGCGAACGAGATCGGCGCTGCCCGGTCGGCCTCGGGCACCTCGAGGATCCCGTCTCCCGAGATGTAGTTGGTGTTGCCGCCGTCGAGGTACTCATCGGCGAGAGGGTCGCTCGTGCACCCGCTGAGCACGAGCGCGGCGACCGCGACGGTTGCGGTCGCAAGCAGGCGAAATCTCATACTGCCCCCGTGTCGACGGCGTGAGACAGCAGTGCGGCGGCCGGCTCCCGGTAGTCGACCTCGTGGTATCGGGGGGCGCCGGGCGCGGCCTCCTTGCGGGCGAAGGTGGTGACGCTCGAGAGGCTGCAGCGGCGCTTGCGCGGGTCGTGCCAGAGGTGCTTGCCGGCGACGGCGCGCTGAGCCATGACGATCGGCATCTGGTGGCTGACCATGACGGCGTCACCATCGGTGGCCTCCCAGGCGGCATCCATCGCGGCGATCATGCGCGCGGCGACCTCGACGAAGGGCTCGCCCCAGCTGGGACGGTATGGGTTGTAGATCCACGGCCAGGTTCGCGGATGCAGCAGCAGGGACGGCCCGAATTCGAGCACCCCACCCTCGAACTTGTTGTGCGGCTCGATCAGGCGGCCCTCGGTCGTGATGTCGAGGCCGAAGGTGTCTGTCCACGGCGCGGCCGACTCCTGGGCGCGCTGCAGCGGACTCGAGAAGAGCGCG
>JAJAZI010000325.1 GCA_026785785.1 Microbacteriaceae bacterium | reverse complement strand
GTGCTCGACCCGTCCGCGCACTTGGGCGGGACAACTCCGCGCGTTCGGGCAGCGCAGATCGATGTCGCCCTCCTTCATGGCGCGCAGCGGGGTGCCGCACTCCGGGCACTCCGTCGGCATGACGAATTCGCGTTCGGTCCCGTCGCGCAGCTCGACGACGGGCCCGAGCACCTCGGGAATCACGTCCCCGGCCTTACGCAGCACGACGGTGTCGCCGATGAGCACTCCCTTGGCCTTGACGACGTCCTGATTGTGCAGCGTCGCCTGGCGTACCTCGCTGCCGGCCACCCGCACCTTCTGCATTACGGCAAACGGTGTGACCCGGCCGGTGCGGCCGACGCTGACCACGATGTCGAGCAGCTTCGTGTTGACCTGCTCCGGCGGGTACTTGTAGGCGATGGCCCAGCGCGGGGCACGGCTCGTCGCGCCGAGCTCTTGGTGCAGGGCGAGCTCGTCGACCTTGACGACGATGCCGTCGATCTCGTGCTCGACACTGTCGCGGTGCACGCCCATGTACTGAATGAACGCCGCGACCTCCCCGCTCGAGGGCAGCACCCTGAAGTGGCTGCTCGTCGGCAGGCCCCACGTCGCGAGCAGCTCGTAGACCTGCGACTGCGCGTCGACGGGCGGGTTCTGCCAGGCCCCGATGCCGTGCACGAGCATGCTCAGACGACCGAGCCTCCTGCGCATCCGCTCGACCTGCGGCGGCGTCTTGCCCTCTTCCTTCTGTCGCAGGCTCCCGGATGCCGCGTTGCGCGGGTTCGCGAAGATGCGGTCGCCGGCCGCGGCCTGCTCGGCGTTGAGATCACGGAACGCCGCAACCGCGAAGAACACCTCGCCGCGAACCTCGACGAGCGGCGGATGACCAGAGCCGGCAAGCCTGCGCGGGATGCTCGGCACCCAGGCGACGTTCTCGGTGACGTCCTCGCCAACGACGCCGTCGCCGCGCGTCGCCGCCGTGACGAGCACGCCGTTCTCGTAGCGGAGGTTGATCGCGAGCCCGTCGATCTTCAGTTCGCAGAGATAGTGGACCGAGCGGCCGGAGTCGCGCTCGACCTTCGCGGCCCAGGCGCCGAACTCCTCGGTCGAGAAGACGTTGTCGAGGCTCAGCATGCGGTCGGCGTGCCGGACCGGCGCGAACAGCGTGGTCTCAGCGCGGCCGCCGATCGTCTGGGTGGGCGAGTCCTGGCTCTGCAGCTCGGGGAACAGCCGCTCGAGCTCCTGAAGGCGCCGGAGCAACGCGTCGTACTCCTTGTCGCTGACCAGCACGGTGTCGCGATCGTAGTAGGCGTCGCGCAGCTCGAGAATGCGACCGGTCAGCGCGTCGGCCTCGGTCTTCGCCGCGTCGAACTCTGCCTCGGTATCTGCCACCCCCTCAGCTTAGGCAGTGGCGACGACGCCCGGCAGGTGTCCGGCCAACAGCGGCGGCCAGCGGCGACGGCGCCAGCAGGCATCCGGCCGGCGGCGGTGCGAGCGATGCCTGCGGCAGGGACGTCAGGCAGAGACGGAGACGGCGCTGACCGTGCGGTCGATCGTGCACTGGCCGAGCACGCGGGTGCCGACGTAGAGCACCGCGGTCTGTCCAGGAGCGACGCCGTTGAGCGGGACCGTCGGCCGGATGACGAGCTCGACAAGCTCGGACCCGCCTGCGACGGGGACGAGCCTCGCGATGGCGGCCACCGGCTCGGAGTGGGCACGGATCTGCACGAAACAGTCGAACGGCTCCGCGGCATCCGCGATGATGCCGGACTCGACGGGGCCGAGGCCAGCCCAGCTCAGCTTGCTGCCAGCGACCTCGGCGATGTCGAGCGCCTCGCGCGGGCCGACGACGACCTCGTTGCTCGCGGGCTTGACCTCGAGCACGAAGCGAGGACGCCCGTCGGCGCTCGGCACACCGAGGTTGAGCCCCTTGCGCTGACCGATCGTGAAGGCGTGCGCTCCCTCGTGGCTTCCGACGACCTCGCCGGTCCGGTCACGGATGACGCCCTTCTCGGCGCCGACGCGCTCGGCGAGCCAGCCACGGGTGTCCCCATCGGGGATGAAGCAGATGTCGTGGGAGTCGGGCTTGGTGGCGACAGAGAATCCGCGGGCGGCGGCCTCCGCGCGAACCTCGGCCTTGGACGGCGTCACACCGAGCGGGAACAGGCTGTGGGCGAGCTGCTCCGACGTCAGCACGCCGAGCACGTAGGACTGGTCCTTGGCCCAGTCGGCCGCGCGGTGCAGCTCACGGTTGCCGTCGGCGTCCGTCTGGATGTTCGCGTAGTGGCCTGTCGCGACCGCGTCGAAGCCGAGGGCGAGCGCCTTCTCGAGGAGGGCGGCGAACTTGATGCGCTCGTTGCACCGCATGCACGGGTTGGGGGTGCGCCCGGCGCTGTACTCGGCGATGAAGTCGTCGACAACGTCGAGCTTGAACCGTTCGGAGAAATCCCACACGTAGTACGGGATTCCAATGATGTTCGCTGCACGCTGGGCATCCATCGAATCCTCGATCGTGCAGCAGCCGCGGGCGCCGGTGCGGAGGGTGCCGGGCATCCGGCTCAGGGCCAAGTGAACACCGACGACCTCGTGCCCGGCCTCGACGGCGCGCGCTGCGGCGACCGCCGAGTCGACGCCGCCACTCATCGCTGCCAGAACCTTCATGGGTCCAATGGTACGCGCAGGTCCCAGCGCGAAAGTCTGGGCCGGGCTGGACTGGGCCGGGCCGGACTGGCGTGGACTGGACTGGACCGGACTGGGGCAGCACGACTGTGACGTCGCCAAAGTCGGAATCCGCCGCAACACGCAGCATCCGTAACCGCGGATGCCTGTGCGAGCCAGGGGTCGCTCTGCTCAGTTCCGACTTTGGCGACACGCTGACCGCGCTCCCGCCACGGCCCGCGCACATGCAGGTTCACCGCACCCGCGCTCACCGTACCGCGCTCGCCGCACCCGCACCCGCGCTCTGCGCGCCGCTCAGGGCGCCCCGCGCTCTGCGCGCCACTCTGCGCGCCACTCAGGGCGCCGCACCGCTCAGGGCAGCGGCGGGCTCGAGAGCCGCACGGTCACGACGGACTCCCCCGGCACGCTCAGGTCGGCGCCGATCACGAGAAACCACGACCGCGCCGGGTCGTCGTCACTCGACAGTGCCACGGCGTAATCGGCCGATGACTGGGCCCTGTCGTTGAGGAGCCAGCCGGCGTCGGCGAGGTCGGCGGCGACGCTCGCGGCCTGGAGCGCCGCGTCCACCTCGGGCTCGAGCGTGATGGTGTTGAGCATGCCCCAGTAGCTGCCCTCGCTCTCGGTGTTCTCGAGCTCCTGCGAATAGCTGTCCTGCCCGAGGAGCCCCGCGACCGCGACGAGTCCGGTGATCCGCACCGCGATACGCTCGGTCTCGGCCTGCACGTTCGGGGTCGTGTACTCCTCGGGGTAGACAGGGAGAAGAGGCGACGGCTCGGACGAGTCGGTGCCGGGCGACGAGGTCGGGGCGATCGGGGCGGATGCCGATGGCGCGGGCTCCCCCGCGACGCACCCCGTGAGCAGCACGGAGAGCGCGACACCGATCAGCGGGACCGCGATGCGCGACCGCGATGCACCCGATGCCCCGCGCTCGGACCACCGCCGCCTACGCATTCACGTCCCTGTCAGAGAATCCGGCCCGGCGCGCCCGACCGTATGCCGCCGGGAGAGCCGCGAGGAACGCGTCGACGTCGGCGTCGGTGCTCGTGTGGCCGAGCGTCACCCGCAGCGCGCCGCGCGCATCCGCGTCGCGCACCCCCATCGCCCGCAGCACGTGCGAGACCTCAGGAATGCCGGCGCGGCAGGCCGAACCCGTGCTGACGGAGACGCCCGCGACGTCGAGCAGGAACAGTAGCGAGTCCCCCTCGCAGCCGGGGAAGGTGAAGTGCGCGTTGTTGTCGAGCCGGTCGATCGGGTCGCCGCGGAGCACCGCATCCGGCACCGCAGCGCGCACGCCAGCGATGACCCGGTCGCGCAACGGCGCGAGGGAGACCGGCGGATGCTGCGCGGCGACACCGAAGGCGATCGCGGCGGGCGCGTCCTGGGTGCCGGAGCGCACGTCGCGCTGCTGGCCTCCCCCGTGGATCAGGGGGACGACGGTCGCCGAGCGGCCGAGCACGAGCGCACCGATGCCGAGGGGGCCGCCGATCTTGTGGGCCGAGACGCTCAGCGCGGCGAGCCCGCTCGAGGCGAAGTCGATGGGCAGGTGGTGGTAGCTCGAGACGGCGTCGGCATGCACGGGAACGCCGTGGGCCGCGGCGATGGCGACGACCTCGTCGACCCTCTGCACGGTGCCGACCTCGTTGTTGGCCATGAGCATGCTCACGAGTGCGATGTCGTCGTGGACGGTGAAAGCCGACGCGACCGCGGCGACCGAGATCCGGCCGAGCGAGTCGAGCGGCAGCCATTCGATGATCGCGCCCTCGTAGCGTTCGAGCCACTCGACCGTGTCGATCGTCGCGTGGTGCTCGCCGAGCGGCACGAGGATGCGCGGGCGGCGGTGCCCCGGCGAATTGCGCGCCCAGTAGAGGCCCTTGATCGCGAGATTGATCGATTCTGTTCCACCGCTGGTGAAGACGACCTCGATCGGGTCGCAGCCGAGCGAGTCCGCGACGGCCTCACGCGCCTCCTCGAGCAGGCGCTTGGCATTCTGGCCCTGGCTGTGAATCGACGACGGGTTCCCCACGATGCCGAGCGCCGAGGTGTAGGCCGCGATCGACTCGCCGAGCATCGGCGTGGTCGCCGCGTGATCGAGGTAGACAACCATTGAAAATCTCCAGAAAATGGGCTGCGCGGCGGGGCTCCGCGCACTGGTTACTCTAGGACGCATGCCTGAAACCGACATGTTGCGCGACCTTGGCGTTCGCGCCACTGCCGAGGGCGGACAGGTGCGGGTCTGGTCTGCGAGCGCGACCGCGATCGAGGTCTGCATCTTCGCCCCGAACGACCCGAGCTGGCTGGCCGAGAAGCGGCAGCTCCAGCGCGACGAGCACGGTGTCTGGACAGGGTCGTCGAGCAGGCTCGTTCCCGGGGCGCACTACTCGTTGCGCGCATCCGGCCCCACCGGTCCGCAGCACTCGTTCAACCCGAGCATCCACCTCATCGATCCCTACGCGCGCGGGCTCGCCCGCACCAACTCCGGCCACTGGCACTCGATCGTGCAGGACGACGCGTTCGACTGGGCGGGCGCCCGCAAGCCGAACACGCCCCTCGACCACACCGTGATCTACGAGGCCCATGCGAAGGGCCTCAGCAAGCTCAACACGTCGATCCCCGAGCGCCTGCGCGGCACCTATGCCGGCCTCGCCCACGAGAGCAACATCGCCTACCTCAAGGACCTCGGCGTCACGGCGATCGAGCTGCTTCCGGTACAGCAGTTCGTGAGCGAGCAGCGCCTCATCAAACAGGGCCTGCGCAACTACTGGGGCTACAACACCCTCAACTTCTTCACGCCGCACGCCGCCTACGCCTCGCGCACCGCACAGGTGAATGGCGCGTCAGCGGTCCTGCGCGAGTTCAAGGGGATGGTCAAGATCTTGCACGAGGCAGGTCTCGAGGTGATCCTCGACGTCGTGTACAACCACACCGCAGAGGAAGGCCCGAAGGGACCCACGACGAGCTTCCGCGGCCTCGACAATGCCAACTACTACCGGCAGATGGCTGACGGCGGCTACATCGACGTGACCGGGTGCGGCAACACGATCAACTTCGCACTGCCCGCCGCCCAGCGACTCGTTCTCGACTCGCTGCGCTACTGGGCAAATGAGGTGCAGGTCGACGGGTTCCGTTTCGACCTGGCGCCGGCGCTGGGGCGCGACGAGAACGTGATCTTTACCCCCCAGCATCCGCTGCTGACGTCGATCATCGATGACCCGGCCCTGCAGGGCGTGAAGATGATCGCGGAGCCGTGGGACGTGGGGATGGGCGGATGGCAGGTTGGCAAGTTCCCGGCCGGCTGGTCGGAATGGAATGACGGCTACCGCGATCGGATGCGCGACTTCTGGCTCACCGACGTGTCGAGCGAGCGGCTGCACGGCGTCGCGGGCCAGGGCATCGGAAGCATGGCGCGGCAGCTGGCCGGATCGGCTCACGTGTTCTCACACGAGCGAGGCCCGCTCGCCTCGGTGAATTTCATCACCGCGCACGACGGCTTCACCATCGCCGATCTCACGGCGTACAACCAGAAGCACAACCTCGGCAACGGCGAGAACAATCGCGACGGCACCGACAATAACCACTCGTTCAACCACGGGATCGAGGGTCCGACCGGTGACCCAGCCGTGCTGGACGCCCGGCGGCGCGCGATGCGCAACCTCCTCGGCACCCTGCTGCTCTCGGGCGGCGTTCCGATGATCACGGCCGGAGACGAGTTTGGGCGCAACCAGCACGGCAACAACAACGCGTACTGCCACGACAGCACCCTCACCTGGCTCCCCTGGAGCCAGGACCCGTGGCAGCAGGAGCTCCTCGACGTGTCGCGTCGCCTGCTGCGCCTGCGCCGGGAGAACCCGGCCCTGCGGCCCGCGAGATTCGGGGTCCTCGGTGAGGAGACGCCATCGTCGACCCAGATGGACTGGTTCAACGCCCATGGCGCCACAATGTCGGCAGAGAACTGGGACTCACCCTCCGCCCGCACCCTGCAGTACCTCGCGGCGTCGACGCCCGAATTCGAGGAGTTCAACCGGATCCTGCTCATCGTGCACGGGCTGGAGACGTCCATGACCGTGACTCTTCCCCTGCACGCCGGGGTCACCGCGTACACGCTGCTGTGGGACAGCGCGGATGACGCGGCCGAGGGCCTCGAACTTGCGCCGGGCGCCGACCACCTGGTCGCCAGCACGTCGATGCAGCTGTTCCGGGCCCATTAGGGGCGCGGCTGCTCCGCCCGCCTCTTCTGTGACCTGTCACGTTAGTTCGGAAAATTGACCCGCAGTTCGGGAAGCCGCGCGCTTCGCGTCCGGGTGCGGATGGACGTGTCGCGGCATCAACAGGCAACGTCCCGGCCTCTTGCGTTCGACGTCTCCACCACGCATCAGGCACTCGCGGGCGGCGTCGTTGATTGCCGTAAACCCCGTTGGATTCGTCGCCCGCAGATCAGAGTGCCCCGGCGGATGCGAAGTCGGCCGCATGTCCGAGATCCCGGGCACTTCAGGAAGACGGTCGACGCCAGCTCAGGGCGAAGGGCTTCGGCGGCCTCGCCACTTAGCCTCCGTGGAAAACGCGGATGGCAGCTATGAAGTGCTCTCGCCCGCGTTGTTCGCGCCCGCCGTGAGCGAAAGAAGCTTGAGGCGAACCGCCGCATCGTGG
>JAJAZI010000324.1 GCA_026785785.1 Microbacteriaceae bacterium | reverse complement strand
GATTCCGGTCGCGTCGGTGATCGCACGGGAGGCCGCGTCGGCGGGGGCGCCGATCGCGAGAACCGAGGTGAGTGCGACGGTGGCGCCGATGAGCGCCTGCAGTGCGCCCAGCACGACCCGGAAAACGGGTCCGGCGATCGAGAGTGCCCCGACCAGTGTGAGCCCGGCAAGGGCGAGGGCGGAGAGGCCGCCCGCGGCGATGTCACCGCCGACAATCACGCGTGCGCCGCCGAGCTCGTCCGCGGTGAGATCCACGATGACCCAGGTCTGGGTCCAGGCGAGAAGGATGAGGGCGTTGGCGACGACTCCGGCGAGCAGGGTCGTGCTCTTCAGACGCCGGGGGGCCACTCAGGTCACCCGGCGCATGGCGTTGGCCACGGCGATCGCCCGCAGCGGTGCGGCGGCCTTGTTCTGGGTCTCCTGCTCCTCAGCGAGAGGGTCCGAGTCGGCGACGAGGCCCGCTCCGGCCTGGACCCGCGCCACACCCCCGGCGATCGTCGTCGTGCGGATCGCGATGGCGAGGTCGAGGTCGCCCGCGAAGTCGAAGTAGCCGACGACGCCGCCGTAGACGCCCCGCTGGGCGACCTCGAGTTCGTCGATGATCTCGAGCGCCCGGGGTTTCGGCGCGCCGGAGAGGGTGCCGGCCGGGAAGGTCGCCCGGAACACGTCGACCGAGCTCGCGCCGGGGCTGAGGTCACCCTCGACCGACGACACGAGGTGCATGATGTGGCTGAACCGCTCGACCTGCATGAACTCGGTCACCTCGACCGAGCCGGGCTCGCAGACCTTGAGCAGGTCGTTGCGGGCGAGGTCGACCAGCATGAGGTGCTCGGCGCGTTCCTTGGGATCGCGTTCGAGGGTGTCGGCGAGGGACTGGTCCTCCTCGGGGGAGCCGCCGCGGGGCTTGGACCCCGCGATGGGGTGCATGGAGACGCGGTCGTTCTCGACCTTGACGAGGGCCTCCGGGGACGATCCGACGATCCAGTAGGGCTCCCCCGCGGCATCCTCGAGGGACAGCAGGTACATGTACGGGCTCGGGTTGAGGGTGCGCAGCACGCGGTAGACGTCGATCGGGCGCGCGGTGATCTCGTGGTCGAACCGCTGCGAGATGACGACCTGGAACACGTCGCCGTCGACGATGAACCGCCGGGACCGCTCGACGGCGGCGTGAAAATCCTCCGGGCGGATGCGCGGGGCCGGCTGCGGCACGGTGCCGAGGTCGACCTCGGCGAGCCAGGCCTCGGCCGGCTCTGCCAGGCGCGCCTGCATCGCGTCGAGGCGCGACTGGGCGAGCGACCAGAGGTCGCCCGGCGTGTCGACGCCGTCATTGAGGGCGGTAGCGATGAGCAGCACCGATCCGGTGCGGTGATCGACGACGACGAGCTCGGAGACGAAACTGAGGGCCTGCCCGGGCGTGGCGAAGTCGGCGGGAGGGATGTTCGGCAGTCGTTCGATCTGCCGGATCGCCTCCCAGCCGATGAAGCCGACGAGCCCGCCGGTCAGCGGCGGGTGGCCGGGAACGTAGGGAGTGCCCCACCGCTCGTAGAGGTGCGCGAGCGCCTCGAGCGGCCGGGTCGGGGCGCCCACGCCGAGGGCGCGCTCCGCGGAGAGCCCGTAGTCGAGCCACACGGACTCGTCGCCGGACTGGGTCAGCACGCCGAAGCTCGAGACGCCGATGAAGGAGAACCTCGACCAGATCCCGCCCTGCGCCGCGGACTCGAGCAGGAAGGTGCCCGGCTCCCCCGCGGCGAGCTTGCGGTAGATGCCGACGGGCGTCTCGCCGTCGGCGAAGAGCTCCCGGATCACCGGCACGACGCGGTGGTCGCCCAGGAGCGCGTCGAACTGCGCCCTCGTCGTGGTGTCGCTCACGTATCGTCCTCGTTCCGGTCGCCGATCACTGGCTCGAGCGGGTCGACGTCGAAGCAGGCGTGCGCTCCCGTGTGGCACGCGGCGCCGACCTGATCTACGGTCACGAGGATCGTGTCCGCGTCGCAGTCGAGCGCGGCGCCCGTGACGTACTGGCGGTGGCCGGAGGTGTCGCCCTTGCGCCAGAACTCCTGGCGGGAGCGGGACCAGAACGTCACGCGGCCCTCCGTGAGGGTGCGGCGCAGGGCCTCGGCGTTCATGTAGCCGAGCATGAGCACCTCGCGGGTGTCCCACTGCTGGATGATCGCCGGGATGAGCCCGTCGCTGTCGAAGGTGGCGCGGTCGAGAACCGCGTCGATTCCGGTGTCGGTCATGTCGTCCTACCTCGTGGTCATGCCCGCCGCGGCGAGGCTTCCCTTGATGTCGCCGACGGTGAGGTCGGCGTCGTGGAAGACGGATGCCGCGAGCACAGCATCGGCCCCAGCCGCGATCGCGGGGGCGAAATGGTCGAGCGCGCCGGCGCCGCCGGACGCGATCACGGGCACGTGGCTGATCGCGCGCATGGCCCGGATCAGTTCGAGGTCGAACCCGCTACGGGTTCCATCGGCGTCGATCGAGTTCACGAGCAGCTCGCCCGCCCCGCGCTCGATGGCCTCGCGGGCCCAGTCGAGGGCGTCCAGGGAGGTGTCGGTGCGCCCGCCGTGGGTCGTGACGATGAAGCCGCTGGCGGCGGCATCCGATCGGCGCACGTCGAGCGAGAGGACGAGCACCTGCGCGCCGAAACGGTCGGCGATCTCGCCGAGCAGCGCGGGCCGGGCGATCGCGGCGCTGTTGACGCCGATCTTGTCGGCTCCGCTGCCGAGCAGCCGGGAGACGTCGTCGGCACTGCGCACTCCCCCGCCGACCGTGAGCGGGATGAACACCTGCTCCGCGGTCGCGCGCACGACCTCGTGCATCGTCTCGCGCTGGTCGATGGTCGCGGTGACGTCGAGGAAGCAGATCTCGTCGGCGCCCTGTTCGTAATAGCGCGCGGCGAGCTCCACCGGGTCGCCGGCGTCGCGGAGGTTGGTGAAGTTCACTCCCTTGACGACGCGCCCGGCGGCGACGTCGAGGCACGGGATGACGCGTACGGCCAGCGACATCGTCACATCCTCGCCGCGTGGATGGAGCTGACGAGGATCGCGCGGGCGCCGAGGCTGTACAGCTCGTCCATGATGTGGTTGGTGTCGGTGCGCGCGACCATCGCCCGCACGGCGACCCAGGCGGGGTCGCGCAGCGGAGAGACGGTGGGCGATTCGCGGCCGGGGGTGATGGCGGCGGCGGCCTCGACGAGCTCGATGGGGAGGTCGTAGTCCATGAGCACGTACTGGCGGGCGACGAGCACGCCCTGCAGCCGGCGGTGCAGGGTGTCGATGCCGGGCAGCGCGTTGCCGGAGCTGATCAGCACCGCGGTGGAGTGGAGGATGACGGGTCCGAAGATCTCGAGATTCTGCGCACGCAGGGTCGAGCCGGTCGAGACCACGTCGGCGACGGCATCCGCGACCCCGAGCTTGACGGCCGATTCGACGGCGCCGTCGAGCCGGATGAGTTTGGCCTCGACCCCCTGGGTTGCGAGGAAGTCGCCCACGAGGCCGGGATAGCTGGTGGCGACGCGGATGCCGTCGAGGTCGGCGAGGGTGGCGAACCGGCCCTTGGGCCCGGCGAACCGGAAGGTCGAGTCGCCGAAGTCGAGGGTCGCGATCTCTCTCGCGATAGATCCGGAGTCGAGCAGGAGGTCGCGGCCGGTGATGCCGACATCGAGCGCGCCGGAGCCGACGTAAGTCGCGATGTCGCGTGGGCGGAGGTAGAAGAACTCGACGTCGTTGCGCGGGTCGACGGCACTCAGCGCGCGCGGGTCGCGGCGTCCGACGTAGCCGGCCTCAAGAAGCATGTCGGCGGCCGTTTCGGCGAGGGAGCCCTTGTTGGGCACTGCGATGCGCAGCATGGGGGACGACTCTTTACTCGCTGCCGGTGCAGCGTGATCGGGGTGGTGCGGTATTCAAGACGGGGGCGAGGGGCGCCAGGTCACAGGTGTCGGTAGACATCGGCCGTCGTCAGCCCCTTCGCGAGCATGAGCACCTGCAGGTGGTAGAGCAGCTGGGAGATCTCCTCCGCCGTCTCGTCGTTCGACTGGAACTCGGCGGCCATCCACACCTCGGCGGCCTCCTCGACGATCTTCTTGCCGATGGCATGCACGCCAGCGTCGAGCTGCGCTACGGTGCCGGAGCCGGCGGGCCTGGACCGGGCCTTGTCGCCCAGCTCGAGGAAGAGTTCGTCGAACGTTTTCACCTGTCAAGGCTACCGTGGCGCGGAGGTCGGCTCCGCGCCCCCGTGCCAGGCCCGCGCAGGTGGGGATGCCGGGCGAAAAGGGAGCCGATACCGCGGCCCGCGTGCCCGGTGCCATGGAAGGCGAGAGCATGAAGATTCTCGCCAAGACCGGCAGCGCCGCGCCGCAAAACATGCGCGCCTATAAGG
>JAJAZI010000323.1 GCA_026785785.1 Microbacteriaceae bacterium | reverse complement strand
GTGCAGAACTCGCGCCCGCCCCAGTGGATGCGGACGAGCCGCTCGAAAAGCCTGCGGTGCTTGAGGGTCATGTGTTCACTGTGGGCGCTGGCGTTGCCGGCAAGTAGGGGCTTTCGTCCCAGCAATGGCGCGGCAGGGGCATCATGGGACTTTGTTCCCTGCGGAGATACCGGGTACGACCCCGAGAAGATCGGCCCCGAGAAGGATGTCGACGTCTCGGTCGCTGACGGCGCTCTGAACATCAGGGCGCCGCGCGAGGAGATGAGCGAGGAGAAGTCCAAGGGGGCTACCGCTTGTAGTTCCACCACGGCTCTGTCACCCGCGACATCCCCCTGCGGCTTTCTGACCGGCGTCGGAGTAGGACGCGGAGAGGGCCGGACCCGACTTGTGGTCGGGCCCGGCCCTCAGGTGAACCGTTGGCTCAGCGCAGCACGCCGCAGGCGGCCGGGTCGGTCGCCTCCGCTGGCAACGCCGAGTCGAGCTCGCTCGCGCCTTTTTCGCCGAAGCTGTAGGCGCCGCTCTCGTCATAGTCGAGCCCGTGGATCACGACCACACCCTCTCCGGCACGAATCGCCGCGGCAACCTCCTTGGCCGTTCCAACTCCGCCCGTGGGGCCGGCCCCGGCGACATCGGTGAACTTGATGTTGGAGCGGTTGTAGTGATACATGCCGTCCTCTGAGACGGGGAAGCGATCAACCGCAAGGATGCTCGCCGGGCTCGTGTCGCCCGTCGTGGTGAGCGAGACGGCGACCGGACCGTACGAGGGCAGACCCTCGACGGTGCTGAGCCGACCGTCGTCGTTGAGGTCCTGAGCCAGCAGGGTCGGGCATTCGTGCTGTGCCTGATCGCCGAAGTGGATGTGCTGCGCGTGCGGAGCGTCCGGGGTGAGCCCCTCCGCGTGCACCTCGATGTTCTTGATCATCTTGTTGCGCACGATCGCGGTCACGTGTCCGGATGTTCCGGAGCCGTTCAATTCGGTCAGCGTCGCGGTGAGGGTGACCGTCTTGCCTGCGCCTTTTCCTTTCGGCGCTTCGGTGTCGTGGGCGGATGCTGTACTTGCTCCGACCGACGTCGCAGCGAACAGCATCAAGACTGTTGCGCCGAGTGTCGTCATTGACTTCTTCATCATGGTTTGCTCCTAGGTAGGCTATCCAGCGGGGGGGGTCCCGCGGGTCACAGTACTCTTCGGAGCGCTCGCGCGAAAGGGTTGGCATGGAGCGCTGCTGGCACCCTCTCCCTCTACTCTGACTCGGCGAACGTTGGAGGGTCATTCGGCATCTCGCATCCGTTCGCTGCCGCCCGCCCGGCCACCACCGACATCCTGCGCGAGCTCGATAGCAACGGCGACGCGCCGCCGATGGCATGGACGATCCGTATGGCCCCTACTGTCCCGGGGACGAGTACGTCGACTGGGTCGGCCTGTCGACCTATCCCGACGACAGTGCGGGCGGCGAGGCCATCGACACGGTGCTGCGGCAGAACGATTTTATCGATCGACTCGGCCCGACGGCGGCCAGTGAGGGGTTCCACGCCCGCTTCGCCGCTGAGCCCGGCAAGCCGATGATGCTCGAGACGGCGGCTCCTTACAAGTCCGGCGGTGGGCGGGTCCGGTGAGCTCGAGGTCAAGCGGAGCTGGTGGCGACAGGCGTTCTCGCCCGTCGGAGAGTACGAAAACATCTCCCTCTGGCGGGACACCGCGTCGACGAGAGGCGCCGTGGGCGATACCGTCATCGACTGGAGTGTGACCGCGACTCCGCGATCCCGTCCGAGCCCTCGGGCGACGGCGACGGGCGGGACGACCCTTCGCGGCGCCATCGGCCTGCTCCACAGGCGTGCAATCGTGTTCGTGGTGGTCAACCACGTCGTGCTCGCGTCCCTGTTCCAGGCGGCAACCCGGAGGCGTTCGAGGCGGCGACCCGGAGGCCATCGGGTCATCGGCATGGTGGGCGACTCCCGCCGGCGGGAAGTCGTCGAGTGGCTCGGCGGCCAGCGTGCGACTCGGTCTGATCCTGGACAACATCGATGCGGCCGCCCGTTGGTTCTTCGTGCCGCCCGGGCAGGCCACCCTCTACGTCTTTGTGATCCAGGCGTTCGTCGCCCTCACCGCCTCGAACATCCTCTTTCTCCAGCAGGGAAACCTGCTGGTGAACACCGCCGCTTTCGTGATGATCCTCGGCCAGCTCGGGGTGATGGTGAAGACGAGGTTCCTACTCCGCGTCGTGCCGCGGTAGCACCGCACCAGGCACCGCGACACACGTCCGGTCAGGTCAGGTCACGTCACCCCGCCATCGTCGCCCTCGTGTATCCGACGGGCTTCCATTTCTGGGCCGGATCCAGCCAGGGCGGGGCCAGCAGCCAGGGCTTCCCGTTGACCATCTTCAGCGTGAACCCGGAGGCGTGCAGCCAGGTGTGGTGGGTACCACACAGAAGCACACCATTATCGATGTTGGTCTCGCCGCCCGCCTCATACTCAGTGACGTGATGGGCGTCACACCATCCCGGTGGCGCCCCGCAGTTGATGACACAGCCGCCGTCGCGCACCGCGAGCGCCTTGCGTTGGGCCGTCGAGAACAGGCGCTCCGGGCGCCCCAGATGAAGCACCTCCCCATCGGCGCCCAGCATGATCTTCTGGTGCCCTCCATCGCAGGCCATCCGGCCGACGGTGACCGCGGAGACGGGCTCGGCTACGTCGTCGAGCCAGCCCGCCCCGGTGCCGCTCTCGAGGTCTTTGAGCTGGATCACGGCCATGACGGTCGCGAGACTGCGCATTCCCGCCGGGGCTCGTTCGCTCGCCCGGATTCCGGCGGTGAGAAGTCCGACGAAGACATCGTGCTGGCGCTGTTCCCGCGTTCGCGGATCGCGCATCGTGACGACCTCCTGCCCATCGTCGTTGGTGCTCGTCTGGGTGCCTCGGGCGATGTCCTCCTCGCTGAGGAAGCGAGGCGTGGCGCCGGGCGCCGAGGCATCCGAGAAGGCAGCGCGCAGCAGCGCGGCGGAGGCGGGGTCGAGTGCGCCGGAGAACGGCGTCATCCCTTCCACCTCGCGGCCGAGAGAGAACCGCCGTCGGGATCGAAGCACCTCCTCCCGCGGCTCGGCGCCGTCGGGATCGAGCGCCTCCCGCCACACTCGCGCGTGGAGGTCGACGATGTCGGCAGGCTCGACCGCCGCGGTGTCGACGAGGGACTGCTCCGCCGCATCGAGATCGTCCATGTTCGCGTGCCGCTCGGCGGCCTGGCCGAGGCAGCGGATGATGCCCGCCGCAGCATCCACCCCCAGCTGGCCCGCGGTCAGCGCCGCGGCAACGATCGGGAAGGCTGCGGGGAGCTGCCGACCATCGAGCGCGAGGCGGGGGCGCACGGCGGCGCCGAGCCGGATGCGCCGCGCTGCCTCGGCCTGGGACACCCGGGTGAGGTGCTCGATGAGGTGCACGGGCCGGCGGTGGCCGAGGCGATAGGAGAGCCCCTCGGAGCCGAGCTCATGACGGGACCGGTCCGAGATCTCGCCGGCGGAGGTCGCCCTGAGCGCGTCGACCAGCCGGCCGAGCTTCTCGAGCCGCACCATGATCGTGCACACCGTCTGATCGTCGACGCCGGTGAGTGCGACGGGCGCGACCTTCGCGAGCAGGGCCTCGGCCTGCGCAATCAGGTGGGTGATCTCGTCCATGCAGTTACTCTCGCAGGAGCCACCGACATTGCGTTTCCCCCGATCAACAGCAGTTTTCCCTGTGGATAACTGTCCCCGAAGCGTGCCTGTGGAGGAGAGGATGCGGGGCATCGAGGTGGAGAGCGACAGCAGGGGACCGCGGTGGCTGGCACCCCGGGACGAAGGTCCCTTACCGCGCAGTCAGCGGCGGATCAGGCTTGACCACATGCGATCGCACTCGCGCCACACCGTCGTGGCCTTCCTTGCTCTGCTGGGTATCGTGCTCTCCTCTGCCCCGGCCGCCGCGCAGCCGATACCGACACCCCCGGACCGGTACGGCAGCGCCGCCGCCGCCGCGTTCGAGGCCTTCCCCAGCGGTGCGGACGTGGCCGTACTGGCATCGGGGGAGAACTTCCCGGATGCCCTGGTCGCGGCACCGCTCGCCGCGTTCTACGACGCGCCGATCCTGCTGACGCAGAGGGCGTCGCTTCCGGCGGTGACCGCGGCGGCGTTGGTCGAACTCGGCGTCGCCGACGTGATCGTCATGGGCGGCCGCGACACCGTCAGCTTCGAGATCAGCAACGCGCTCGAACTGAACTACCAGGTGAGCCGCGTCGCCGGGGACGACCGCTACGGCACCGCCGCACAGGCCGCGCGCGACGCGTTCCCCGCGGGCGCCGGTATCGCGGTGCTGGCATCGGGCGAGAACTTCCCCGATGCGCTCGCTGCGGCACCGCTCGCCGCGTTCTACGACGCGCCGATCCTGCTCACCGGGCGAACGTTCATTCCGCCTGTGACCGCAGCAGCGCTGGCCGATCTGGGCATCGCCGACGTGATCGTCCTGGGTGGCCCCGCCGCCGTCAGTCTGGAGGTCAGCAACGCGCTCGAACTGAACTACCAGGTGAGCCGCGTCACCGGCACCGACCGCTACGGCACCGCTGCACAGGCCGCGCTCGACGCATTCCCCGCCGGGGCCACCGTGGCGGCGCTGGCGTCGGGGGAGAACTTCCCCGATGCGCTCGCCACCGCACCGCTCGCCGCGTTCTACGACGCGCCGATCCTGCTCACCGGCCGATCCTCCATCCCGCCGGTGACCGCCGCGGCGCTGGCCGACCTCGGCGTCGCCGACATCATCGTGCTGGGCGGCCCGGACGCTGTCAGTATCGCGGTAACCAACGCGCTCGAACTCGACTACCAGGTGACGAGAGTCGCCGGGGGATCCGGAGCCACGCGCACCGTTCAGGTGTTCTTCGCGAACACCTCGCTCGGGGCCGAGTGCTCTGACGTGTTCCCGGTGCCGCGCACCGTCGACGCCGCCGCACCGCTCCGGCCGACCCTCGAGGCCCTGCTGACAGGTCCGACCCCGGCGGAGCAGGCCCTCGGCTACGGCGGATGGTTCTCGTCCGCCACGGAGGGGATGCTGAACGACGTGAGCATCGAGTCGCGCGTCGCGTACGCCGATTTTGACGACCTGCGGCCCGTCATCCCCAACGCGTCGACCTCCTGCGGAGCCGCGGGCATGCTCTCCCAGCTCGAGTCGACGGCGACGCAGTTCGATACCGTCGATGACGCCCACTACTCTCTCGTAGGTTCCGGGGTCGAATTCTCCGAGTGGCTCCAGATGACTCCGCCGAGCTGAGCCGTAGGCCCAGCTGCCGGCCCCGCGAGGCGGACGGATGCCTGAAGATCCCGCTTAGTGCGGTGCCCTGACAACCCTCGGCCCGAAAAACCAGGTGGAATCGGGCCGCAGGATGCGCACTAGGTCTGTTGCGGCCGATCCGATGCGGTCACGGGAGCCTGCTGGCCCGCAATGGCCTCGAGGTTCGCGACCAGCGTTGCGATCCCTGCCTCGAAAGCTACATCGGCCCGGTTGCCTGCGAGGCCGCCGCCGTGGAGCGCCTCGTGGAAGGCCGGATGCGCCTGCGGCTGCACGACCCACGCGATGGCGGGGGACGCGGCATCCATCGCAGAGCCGAGCATGTAGCTGTCGATAACAGAGACCGCGACGATCACGGCGTGGGGGTCGAACCCCTGGGCTGCGAGCAGCGTGGCGAGGCGCTCGTAGATCTCGAGAGTCGCCGCGTCGGTCACCGCCTCACCCACGAAGATCGGAATCGCCTTCGCATGCTGCCCGAGTGTGGCACGGTAAATCCTCGCCCAGCGCACGACCTGCTCTCGCCAGGCTCCCTCGCTGGGCGGGAACCCGTCCTGAGCCAGCACGTCGGCGCTGATGAGCGATCTCATGCCGTTGATGATCTCCGGGCGGCCCTGCACATGGTGGTAGATCGACGAGGGGCTCACCCCGAGCCGCCGCGCGAGGCGCGGCAGGGTGAAGTCTCCCCGCTCGTCGACGAGCTCGAGCGCGGCGCGGCAGATCTTCTCCGGGGAGAGC
>JAJAZI010000322.1 GCA_026785785.1 Microbacteriaceae bacterium | reverse complement strand
GCCCGACGCCAGCTGGCGAGGGCCGCGTTGCCTCTGGGCTCGGTAGTGTGTGCGCGCGTGCCTGTGCCAAATGAAGGTAACTTCGGCTCCGCCGAGCCAGCGGCCCCGTGACTGTCGCCTGAAACCCCTGGTTTTCCTTCATTTGGCACGCCCGTGGGCAGATTTCGGGGCGCAGGCCACCGTGCGGGAGCGGGCTGGATGCGTCGCCCGGCGGCGGTCAATTGGCCCGTCGGCGACGGTGGTGGCCTGCACCAAATGAAGGTAGAAGTGGCGATGATGGGCACGGGATCGCACTGGGGACCGTCCGAATCGCGTGGTTCACCTTCATTCAGCACACATGCGCGACGCTGTGACGCCGCGCACGCTGTGACGCCGCGGCGTCGCGACGACGCTCACGTCGCGACCTCGCGCACGCCGTGACACGCCGCTCAGCGCCGCAGCGCCTTCCGCGCCAGCCGGTTCCCGAACAGCTGGACGACCTGCACAAGCACGATGATGATGCCGACGGAGATCCAGACCACACTCTGGTTCCAGCGCTGGTGCCCATAGCTCAGGGCAAAGTCGCCGATGCCACCGCCGCCGACGATTCCCGCGACAGCGGTCATGTCGATCACCGCCACGAAGACGAAGGTGAACCCGAGGATCAGCGGACCGAGCGCCTCGGGAACCAGCAGCGTGAAGATGATCCTCAGCGGGCTGGCACCGACGGCCCTGGCCGCCTCGATGATGCCCGGCTCGATCGTGACGAGGTTCTGCTCGACGATGCGCGAGAACCCGAACGCTGTCGCGATCGCGAGCGGCACGACGGCGGCGGAGGTACCCAGCCAGGTGCCGACGATGAGCTTCGTCAGCGGTGCCGCCGCCACCAACAGGATGATGAACGGGATCGGCCGCACGATGTTGACCGCGAAGTTGAGCACCGCGAACACGGGGCGGTTCGCCAGGATCGCTCCGGCCCGCGTCGTGTACAGCGCGATGCCGAGCCCGAGCCCGAGCCCCCCGCCGGCGAGCAGCGTCAGGCTCACCATGTAGAGCGTCTCGGTGACCGCGGTCACCGCCAGCGGCGTGTGCAGGTCCCACTCCCAGCCCTCGTTCATGCGACGACCTCCTCGATCGCCGTGTGCGCCCTGAGTGCGGCGATGACCGTGTCGACGCCGGCATCCGGCCCCGTGAGCTCGATGGTCAGCGACCCGAACGAGCGGCCCTGAAGCGAGCTGATCCCGCCGAAGATGATCTCGAACCGCACGCCGTGGGTGCCCGCGTCGGACAGCACCGAGCCGACCCTGTTGCCGTCGGCGACCGCCGCGGTGACGATGCGCCCGGTGTGCTCGCCGCGCAGCCGGACGAGGTCGCCCGCGCCCGGCACATCGTGCAGCACGGTCGAGACAAAGTTGTGCGCCGTCGTGGTCTTCGGCGCGGAGAACACCTCGAAGACGGTGCCCTGCTCGACCACACGCCCACTGTCGAGAACGGCGACCCGGTCGGCGATCTGGCGCACGACATCCATCTCATGGGTAATGACGACGATGGTGACCCCGAGCTCGCGATTGACCTGGCGCAGCAGCGCCAGCACGTCCTGGGTGGTCTCGGGGTCGAGGGAGCTGGTCGATTCGTCGGCGAGCAGGATGCTGGGCGAGTTCGCCAGCGCCCTGGCGATGCCCACGCGCTGCTTCTGCCCGCCGGAGAGCTGGTCGGGGTAGGAATGCGCGCGTTCGAGCAGCCCGACAAAGCTCAACAGCTCGGCGACCCGGGCATCCCGCCTCTCGCGCGGCCAGCCCGCGACCTTGAGCGGGTAAGCGACGTTGCCAGCCACGGTGCGTGAGCCGAAGAGGTTGAACTGCTGGAAGATCATGCCGATTCGGGCGCGCACGGGGCGTAGCTTCGCCTCGGGAATGGTGCTGATGTCAACGCCGTCGACGATCGCCCGACCGCTGGTGATGCGTTCCAGACCGTTGATGAGGCGCACGAGGGTGCTCTTGCCGGCGCCGGAGTAGCCGATGATGCCGAAGATCTCCCCCTGTTCGATTCTCAAGTCGAGGCGGTCGACCGCCGTGACGAGCCCGTTCGGGGTCGGGAACGTCTTGGAGACGTCGTGAAACTCGATGATCGCGGTGGGGCGCGCCGGTCGGATGCCGGTGGTGGCGTCGGATGTCTCGGTGATCGCGGTCATGGGCCTACTGCCCCGCGGCCTTCTTGGTGGCCTCGATGCTGGCCAGGCGGGCGCGCAGCTCCTCGGCGTCGAGGTCGATGACGACCGCGGTGTTGCCCGAGGCCTCCTCGACCAGGTCGGTGACGGCCGCCGAGTGGTAGAGCTCGGCGACCCTCAGGTAGGCGGGGTTGTCGATCTCGTCGGCCCGCGCCACGATCACGTTGAGGTATGGCCAGCTGCGCGCATCGTCGGGGTCGACGGAGAACAGTGCGCTCGACGGGTCGAGGCCCGCGTCGCGAGAGAAGTTGTTGTTGATGATCGCGCCGTCCGCGGCCTGCAGGGCGGCGGGTGTCTGCGACGCCTCGACGGTGATCACGGTGACCGTGGAGTTGTCGGCGTCGATGTTGTCCGGCGTCGGAACGGTCTCGTCGCCGGTCAGCGCGAGAAGGCCCGCGGCCTCGAGCACGAACAGGGCGCGGGCCTGGTTGCTGGGGTCGTCCGGGATCGCGATCTGCGCGCCCTCCGGGATCTCCTCGACCGAGGCCCACTTGTCCGAGTACAGCGGCAGTGGCACGATCATGGTGGAGCCGATCGGCTGCAGGTCGTCGCCCGTCGCGATGTTGTGGTTCGACAGGTAGTCGAGGTGCTGGAAGCCGTTGAGGTCGGTCTCGCCGCCTGCCAACGCCGGGTTGGGCAGCGGGTAGTCGGTGAAGTTGACGACCTCGAGGGTGATGTTCTCCTCGGCGAGCAACTCGCCGAGGACCTTCCAGTGCGGCTGGCTCGCATCCGTCGCGCCGATCGAGACCGTGACGGGCGTGCCTGCGCCCTCGACGGCCGCAGCCTCGGAGTTCGAGGGCAGGTTCGGGAGTATCGCGGCGGCCGCGGCGATGACCGCGACGGCGGTGGCCGAGAGTCCGACGATGAGCCGGGACCTGTGCTTCCTGCGCGGAGGGAGGACCGGTGCGTTCTGGGGCGGGGTGTCCTTTGTCATGAGCGGGCTCCTTTTGTGAAATCGATAAGCGGATGCCGGTGCTGGGCTGGCACTGAACCTGCCAGCTATCCGCGTTGCGGGGTATTCGTGCGTCGGCGTGTGACGCTGGGTGACGTAACAGTTGAAATCGCAGCCTAAGAGAGGCACCCTCACTAACCATGAGCAACCAGATCAGCTTCAACCTGTTCGAGATGAACACGGTCGGGCACATTTCCCACGGGCTCTGGGTGCATCCCGCGAACAGCCGTCATCGCTTCAACGACCTCGACTTCTGGATCGAGCAGGCGAAGCTGCTCGAAGAGGGGCTGTTCGACTCGGTGTTTCTCGCCGACGTGATCGGCGCGTACGACGGCTACCGCGACGGCCCGCAGACGGCCCTGCGCGAGGCCGTTCAGATCCCGAGCAACGACCCGCTGCTCGTGATTCCGGCGATGGCTGCGGTCACGAAGCACCTCGCCTTCGCCGCGACCTTCTCGACCACCTACGAGCCGCCGTTCGCATTCGCCCGCCGCGCGAGCACCCTCGACCATCTCACCAAGGGGCGCTTCGGCTGGAACGTGGTCACCTCGTACCTGCCGAACGCCGCCCGCAACTTCGGCCTCGCCGACGAGGTCGGCCACGACGACCGGTACGAGCTCGCCGACGAATACCTCGACGTGCTCTACAAGCTGTGGGAGGGCTCATGGGATGACGACGCGGTCGTCATCGACCGGGAGCGGCGCGTCTACACCGACCCGGCCAAGGTGCGCGCGATCGACCACGTTGGCCGCCACTTCTCCGTTGCCGGGCCGCACCTGTCCCAGCCGTCGCCGCAGCGCACCCCGGTGATCTTCCAGGCCGGCAGCTCCGACCGCGGGCGGGCGTTCGCCGCCAAGCATGCCGAGGGCGTGTTCGTCGGCGGCCGCGACCTGGACGTCTACCGCGAGAACGTCGCCGACATCCGCCGCCAAGCAGAGCTGCTCGGCCGAGGCCCTGGCCAGATCAAGACGTACGCCTCCGCGGTGATCATCGTCGGCCGGGACAGCGACGACGCCGAGCGCAAGGCCGCGAGCTTCCGCGAACTCTCCAGCGCCGAGGGCTACCTCGCGCATGCCGGCGGCGCGGGGATCGACCTCGCCGCCTACCCGAAGGACGCGGTGATCTCCGAGATCCTGCGCGCCGAGGCGAAGGCCGGCCGTGACAACGCCCAATCTGGTCGTCGGCAGTACACCGACACCACGACCGTGGGGCAGGCGCTCGAGGAGGTCACCCGGTTCGATCGCGGGCCCTTCTACGTGGCCGGGTCGCCGGTCGAGGTGGCGGATGCGATCGAGGGCTGGGTACGCGACACCGGCCTCGACGGGTTCAACCTGCGCCAGTTCCTCACCCCGGGCACCGCGGAGGACTTCATCGAGTTCGTGGTGCCCGAACTACAGCGCCGCGGCCTGTACCGCACCGCGTACGAGGAGTCGACCTTCCGTGAGCGCCTTTTTGGAGCCGGCAACGCGCGCCTCTTCGACGGGCACCACGGGGCCAGGTACCGCGGCGGGCACAACCTGCGGGAGGTCGCGCCCCTAGATGAGTGAGTCCTAATGGTCGTAAGCGATGAGGGATCGTTTGCGTGATGCTCCGATGAGCCAGTTGTGCCAGATTCCTGCGGCGAGGGCGAGTAGTCGGGCTGCGATTCGGGAGTAGACGCCGGGGATGGTGCGTCCGCCGTGGTCTTCGAGGGTGAGTTGGCCTTTCAGGGTGTCGAAGACGGACTCGACCCATTGGCGGATGCCGCCGAGTTTGCCGAAGCGTTTCTTCTCGTCCTTGCGGTCCGGGCGGATCAGGTGGGCGTCTAGTTCATCGGTGATGAACTCCTCGAATCTGCGCCCGGCGAATCCTTTGTCGCCGATGATGACTTGCCCTGGGCGGATGAGATGTTTGTCGTGGCGGAGCATCGCTTCGGCGGCTTCGCGTTCCCCGATCTTCGGGTTAGCTAGTCCCCAGACGATGGGCATCCCGTCGGGGGCGCAGATCAGGTAGAGGCGGAATCCCCAGAAGAACCGGGAGTGTGAGGCGCAGTATCCGTAGCCGGCATGGCCAGCCAGGTCTGAGCGTTTCACAGTCTCCCTCGACTTGCCGCAGGGTATCGGGGTGGAGTCGATCAGCCTGGTGATCTCGCCCCAGGACGGGGTATCGCGGGCCAGCTCCGTGATCACCGCGGATAGCAGTCCCGTGGCTTGGCGCACTCTCTTGCCCCACCCGGATTGTTGCGGCAGGTTCGGGAACATGCCTTTCAGGTGCGCATGGGCATAGCGGATCCATTTTCGGTCAGACGCGATCCCGAGCATCTGCTGGGCAACGACCAAGCACAGTAACTCCGCGTCGCTTAACGCCGGTTTTCGTCCAGGGTGACGGTCTCGCGAAAAGCCGAGTCCGGGCAGGATGCGATCGTCTAGATGCACGTAAAGTGTGGTCAGGAGGGTGTTCAAATCTGTCTTCACACGCCGGGTTTAACACCCTCCGCCTCTGATTAACAGCACCCACGCGGCATCCGCCCAATAGGACTCACTCATCTAGCCCCAGCGGGCGCCCCGCAGAGCGAGGATGCCGGGACCGCGGCTGAGCGGCTGATGTGGAGTGGCAGGGGGAGTGTTGGGCGGCGAGTTGCGGAGGTGGTGTGTCGCAGTCTGCCGAGACGCCCCATGCAGGTGCGCGCGAAGTTGGGATGAGTGTTTTCTCTGGCGAGTTGCCCAAATAGGTCGTGTTGTGGCTCGTTGAGGCGGCCTTTGTGGGCGAGTCGCGCAGTCCGGCTGTGTGTTCTTCCGCGAGTTGCCCTAATAGGTCGTGTTGTGGCTCGTTGAGGTGGCCTTTGTGGGCGAGTCGCGCAGTCGGGCTGTGTGTTCTTCCGCGAGTTGCCCAAATAGGTCGTGTTGTGGCTTGTTGAGGTGGCCTTTGTGGGCGAGTCGCGCGGTCGGGCTGTGTGTTCTTCCGCGAGTTGCCCAAATAGGTCGTGTTGTGGCTCGTTGAGGCGGCTTT
>JAJAZI010000321.1 GCA_026785785.1 Microbacteriaceae bacterium | reverse complement strand
TGTGGGACGACGGCGTGATCGACCCCGCCGACACCCGCACCGTGCTCGGCCTCGCGCTCGACGTGTGTGCGCGAACACCGTTGCCCGAGACCGCCTTCGGCCTGTTCAGGATGTGACGCAGATGACCACCCCGACCGCCGCGCCATTCCACACCGTGCTCGTCGCCAACCGTGGCGAGATCGCCTGCCGTGTCATCCGCACGCTGCGGAGCCTCGGCATCCGCTCCGTCGCGGTCTACAGCGACGCCGACCGCGGCGCCCGGCACATGCTCGAAGCCGACCTCGCCGTGCGGATCGGGCCAGCCGCCGCGGCCGACAGCTACCTGAGCGTCGCGTCGATCGTGGACGCCGCGACCCGCACCGGTGCCCAGGCGATTCACCCCGGCTACGGATTCCTCTCCGAGAACGCCGCACTCGCGACCGCCTGCGCGGACGCGGGCGTGGTCTTCATCGGGCCGGGTGTGCGCGCGCTCGACATCATGGGCGACAAGATCCGGTCGAAGCTCCACGTCTCCGCCCGCGGCGTGCCGGTGATCCCCGGTACCGACGAGCCGGCGATGGACGACAACGCCCTCACCGCCGCTGCCGAGCGCACCGGGTACCCGCTGCTGATCAAGCCGAGCGCGGGCGGAGGAGGCAAGGGGATGCAGGTCGT
The DNA here is from genome assembly GCA_026785785.1 of Microbacteriaceae bacterium. Classification (GTDB taxonomy): domain Bacteria; phylum Actinomycetota; class Actinomycetes; order Actinomycetales; family Microbacteriaceae; genus Marisediminicola. Next base: position 5,205 of record JAJAZI010000321.1, on the reverse strand, counting down.
CCGCACTCCCGCCGAGCTGCCCGCCGGCCTCGCCGCGGCACGGCGGATCGCCCGCTCGGCGTTCGGCGACGACACGCTGCTGCTCGAGCGGCTCATCGACCAGCCGCGGCACATCGAGGTGCAGGTGCTCGCCGACCGCCACGGCACCGTGGTGCACCTCGGCGAGCGGGAGTGCTCGCTGCAGCGCCGGCACCAGAAGGTCATCGAGGAGGCGCCATCGCCCCTGCTCGACGACCTCACCCGCGCGCGGATCGGCGAGGCGGCCTGCGAGGTGGCGCGCAGCGTCGACTACGTCGGTGCCGGCACGGTCGAGTTCCTCGTCTCGGCACAGCGATCGGATGAGTTCTTCTTCATGGAGATGAACGCCCGGCTGCAGGTCGAGCATCCCGTCACCGAACTGGTCACCGGAATCGACCTCGTCGAGTGGCAGGTGCGCATCGCCGCCGGCGAGCCGCTTACCCTCGGCCAGGACGCGATCGTGCACCGCGGGAATGCGGTCGAGGCGCGGGTCTACGCCGAGGACCCCGAGCAGGGGTTCCTGCCCGGCACCGGCCGTGTGCTCGCGCTCGACGAGCCCGCGCTTCCCGGCATCCGGATCGACAGCTCGCTGCGTGTCGGCGGCACGGTCACTGCCGACTACGACCCGATGCTCAGTAAGGTCATCGCCTGGGGACACGACCGCGGCGAGGCGATCGCCCGCCTCGACACGGCGCTGCGCCACACGACGCTGCTCGGTGTGCACAGCAACATCGAGTACCTGCGGCTGCTGCTGGCCGACCCGGCCGTGCTCGCGGGCGACCTCGATACCTCGCTCATCGACCGGGTGCTTCCCTCGCTTGCCTTCGAGAAGCCGGATGCCCCCGCGTTCGCCGCCGCCGCCCTGCTGCTGCATGCCGAACGGGAGCGGCGCGCCGGCACGGTGTGGTCGGCGCCGAGCGGCTGGCGGCTCGGCGCCGCGATGCCCACCCGCTACCTCTTCCGCGTTCCCGGGGCCGGCGACGTCGAGGTGCTCGTGACCGGAACGACGGATGCCGCGACGGTGGTCGTGGGCGCGGGAGCACTCGACGCGAGCCTGGTCGAGACCGCCCCAAACTCCTACCTCGTCACCGTCGACGGCACCGCGACGCGCCTGGCTATGGCGCGCGACGGCCAGGACCTCTGGATCGCCCGGGACGGGACGAGCTGGCGCCTGGGCATCCTCGCCCGCCGCGACGAGCTCGCCGCGGCGCTCGCCGACCGCGACCGCAGCGTCGGCCCGGTCAGCCCCGAGGTGCGCTCGCCCATGCCCGGGACCGTCGTCGCGGTGCACGCCGTGACCGGCGACGACGTCACCGCCGGGCAGCCGCTCGTCACGGTCGAGGCCATGAAGATGGAACACACCCTGCTGGCCCCCATCGACGGCTCCGTCACGATCACCGTGGCCGACGGCGACCTCGTGCGACTGGACGCGGTTGTCGCGACCGTCGCACCCCCCGAGATTCCAGCATCCACCACCGAACCCGCGGCCGGTCCACAAGACCCCGCGGCCATCCACACCAGGGAGACAGCATGAGCTACGAACTCACCGACGAGCACACGGCGCTTCAGGCCTCGGTACGCGACTTCGCCGACACCGTCGTTGCGCCGGCCGCGTACGAGTACGACACCAAACGGGAGCTGCCGTACGAGATCATCGCGCAGATGGGCGAGATGGGGCTGTTCGGGCTCCCGCTGCCCGTGGAGTACGGCGGGCGGGGCAAGGACTACCTCTCGCTGTGCCTCGCCGTCGAGGAGCTCGCGCGCGTCGACCAGAGCATCGCGGTCACCCTCGAGGCGGGCGTCGGCCTTGGCGTGATGCCCCTGTTCCGCAGCGGCACCGAGGCGCAGAAGATGGAGTGGCTGCCCCGGCTGGCCAGCGGCGAGGCAATCGCCGCCTTCGGGTTGACCGAGGCCGATGCGGGGTCGGATGCGGCCGGCACGAAGACGACCGCGTCGCTCGAGAACGGCGAGTGGGTCATCAACGGAAGCAAGCAGTTCATCACCAACTCGGGCACCCAGATCACCCGGCTGGTGACGATCACGGCGGTGACGGGGGAGTCCGAGCGCGCCGATGGCTCGATCAAGAAGGAGCTGTCCGCGATCCTCGTGCCGACGCCGATCGAGGGGCTCACCGTCGAGCCCGCCTACGACAAGGTCGGCTGGCACACCTCCGACACGCATCCGCTTACCCTCACGAACGTGCGCGTGCCCGAGGCGAACCTGCTCGGCGCACGAGGCCGCGGCTTCGCCAACTTCGTCGAGACACTCGACGAAGGCCGCATCGCCTTCGCCGCGCTGTGCACCGGCGCCGCCCAGGGCTGCCTTGAGGAGTCCCTGCGCTACGCCGGCAGCCGCAACGTCTTCGGCCGGCCGATCGGCTCGAACCAGCACATCGCCTTCAAGCTCGCCCGCATGCAGGCGCGCGTGCACACCGCGCGGCTTGCCTACTACGACGCCGTCGCCCGGATGATGCGCGGCGAACCGTTCAAGATGCAGGCCTCGATCGCCAAGATGGTCGGCAGCGAAGCAGCGATGGACAACGCGAGGGACGCGACCCAGATCTTCGGCGGCTACGGGTTCATGAACGAGAACCCCGTCGCGCGCCACTACCGCGACTCGAAGGTGCTCGAGCTCGGGGAGGGCACGACGGAGGTGCAGCTCATGGTCATCTCCCGCGCCCTCGGGTTCCCGGGCTAGAGTCCAGACAAGCGAGGGAGCAGCGGATGCCGGAACGCGAGCGAATCGAGCAGCGGGGCCTCTTCTTCGAGGAGTTCGACCTGGAGGCGATCTACCTGCACCGCCCGGGGCGCACCGTCACCGAGGCCGACAACGTGCTGTTCTCGACCATGACGATGAATCCGCAGGCACTGCATTTGGATGCGGCGTTCGCGGCCGAGCAGCCGTTCGGCCAGCGACTCGTGAATTCGATGTTCACCCTCGCGACGATCGTCGGCAGCTCGGTCGCCCAGCTCACCCAGGGAACGATCGTGGCGAACCTCGGGTTCGAGAAGGTGGAGTTCCCGCATCCGCTCTTCCATGGCGACACGCTCTACTCCGAGACCATCGTAACGGCCAAGCGGCTCTCCGGGTCGAGGCCGGGACAGGGCATCGTCACCCTTGAGCACACCGGCCGCAACCAGTCCGGCGTCATCGTCGCGACGGCCGTGCGCTCCACGCTCGTCTGGTGCGAGGGCGCGCGGCCATGACCTTCCTGCTGGGACCCGCCCTCCTGTTCTGCCCCGCCGATCGGCCCGACCGGTACGCCAAGGCGGCCGAGCGGGCGGATGCCGTGATCCTCGACCTTGAGGACTCCGTCGCCCCCGAGCGGCGCGCCGGCGCTCGTGAGGCGCTGCTGGCGCATCCGCTCGATCCCGCCCGCACGGTCGTTCGGATCAACTCCACGAACTCGGAGGACTTCCGCGCCGATCTCGCCGCCGTCAGGCGCAGCGGGTACAGCACCGTGATGCTGCCCAAGGTCGCCGGTGTTCGGGACCTCGCCGGTTTCGGCGCGCTCGAGATTATCGCGCTGTGCGAGACCGCCGCCGGCATCGTCGCCGCGAACCGGATCGCCGAGCACCCGAACGTCGTCGCGCTGATGTGGGGAGCGGAAGACCTCGTCGCCTCCCTCGGGGGCACCTCGAGCAGGTTCCTCGACGGCCGTTACCGGCACGTCGCGCGCCACGCCCGCTCGGTCGTCCTGCTCGCTGCGGCCGCCGCCGGCCGGGCCGCGATCGACGCCGTGCACCTCGATATCGCCGACCTCGTCGGGCTCGGTGCCGAGGCCGAGGATGCCGCCGCGAGCGGGTTCGACGCCGTCGCGTGCATCCACCCCGGCCAGGTGCACACTATCCGGGACGCGTTCCGCCCGAGCGAGCACGAGGTCGCCGCCGCGCGGGAGCTGCTCGCCGCGGCCGATGGAGGCGTGTTCCGGTTCCACGGCCGGATGATCGACGGGCCAGTGGTCGCCCAGGCCGCCGAGGTCGTCCGACGTGCAGGCGAGCCGGCGAGCTGACCCGCGTCGTTCCCACCGCGCGGCGGCGCTCACTCGGCGCGCCAACATCGCCGCGGACTCTCCGATCCACCGGCGTGTCGCGACATTCAAGCTTCGGTTGACGGTAAGACTCGGAGTCGTGCACACAGAGGGTGCAGAGGAGGGGTCGGGGATGGCGCGACATCGGTTCAACAGGGGGCTCACCTTGTCGAGGGCGCGACATCGCGCGCCTGGACGGGCACAGCGTGTCGCTGAGCACGGATTGCACTCTGTGATTGTTGCCGTCGCAGCCGCCATGCTTGTAATGGCAATGGTGGGAAGCGATCCGGGGGCAAACGCCCGCACCTGATATTCTCCCCAACGCGCGAAATCGCCGCCCCTCATCGAGGGGCGGCGATTTCGTTTAACGCCGCGGCGTGTGCCGGCAGCGCTACGCCGGCGTCTCCGAGGTCGCGAAGAACTGCGCCCGGGCGAGGGCGTGCCCGAGGAAGTTGAAGCCGAGCACCGCTGGCGTGCTGGCGTCGTGCAGGTCGAGACGGTCGACATCGAGCGCCGTCAGGGTGAAGAAGTACCGGTGCGGACCGTGGCCGGCCGGGGGAGCGGCGCCCAGGAATCGCGACAGACCCAGCTCGTTGGGGAGCGTCTGCGCACCCGTGGGAAGCAGGCCGGCATCGGGGTTTCCTGCGTCGGCTGGCAACTCGGCGAGGGCGGCCGGAAGGTTGAACACGGCCCAGTGCCAGAAGCCGCTGCCGGTCGGCGCATCGGGGTCGTAGACGGTCAACGCGAAGCTCTTCGTGTCTTCCGGCGCACCGCTCCAGCGGAGGGCCGGTGAGCGGTCCTGCCCGCCGGCTCCGGCGATACCCGAGCGCGCCCAGCCCGGCAGCACACCGCCCGCATCGACTTCCGGGCTCTCCAGGGTGAAGCTCGGGATCTGAGGCAGGTTCCAGTTGGGATCGTTCATCGGCATTCGCCTTTCAGTAGCGGATGCTCCTGTCTACCCCACGCGCGCTGGGCGTGCGCTGGCGATGCCGCACGGCGACGGTGTCAAGGCGTTGGGCGGGCCGAGTGGTACTGCCTACCATATGGTCAACCGAGGAGCGCAGCATGGAGTCTTCCCCCGCCTCGAAGAGCGAGGCCACCCGAGAGGTGCCCGCCTCAGCGGACCCCGACGTGATGGGATCGTTCCCGATGGCGCT
>JAJAZI010000320.1 GCA_026785785.1 Microbacteriaceae bacterium | reverse complement strand
CTGTCGCCCGAGCTGTCGGCCGACCGCATGGTCAAGGAGTACGTCACGCGCCTGTACGTCCCGGCGGCCGAGGCCGAGCGCACCATCAGTTCGAAGTCTTTCACGGGAGCGCGTGAGCTCGCGGCCTGGAAAATGCGCGTACGCGACGCCTGGCCGCTCGTCGCCGTCACCCACGTCGAGTCGGGGGGAGTGGACACAGTTCCCCAGGTCGGCGACATCCTCAACGTTCGTGCTCACGTCCAGCTCGACGGGTTGACCCCGGATGACGTCGCGGTCGAGGTCGTCTACGGGCGGGCCCGCGAGGGCGACAACCTCGAGCGCACGCATCACGTCGCGCTGGAGCCGGAGACGGCCACCCCGGGAGTCGCCGTGCAGTTCGTCGGATCGGTGCCACTTACGAGGGCGGGAAGCTTCGGCTACAACGTGCGCGTCACCCCACGGCATCCGCTGCTCGCGAGCGCCGCCGAACTCGGCCTGATCGCGGTCGCCGACTAGCGCGCCGCGCTCCACCAACGCCCCGCGCTCACGCGCGGGGCGTTTTTTTGCGCCCCCCGAGGATAGACAATTTGGTCTATCCTCTTCCTGGCTTGTACCCCGGTTGCGGGTAGATGCATCGGTATACATTGCCAATTTCGCACACGAGAACACCCATCGCAACGGAAATCGTTGCCGGTGTGCGGCATCTCTGCGAATTCCGTGCCCAAGTTCCCCTCTCTCGCGTGCCTCGCATTGGGGGTGTGATGAGGATAGACGAGGTTGTCTGTCCTTCATATAGTTATGCCAGGGAGAGTGACCCGGACCACACAGCCAGCAGGCGAACAGGTCCGGCGCACACAATTCACAGCCCGGATTTCGGGCGGGGGCAACACAGACTCACGGACGTCGCGAACAGCGCGGTGTCCGCGCCGCACTTCGCGGCACATCACTCTCGAACATGGGCTCGCCCGTGCGACCAGGTACCTGCTCGGGCAGGTGTCGCGAAAGGAAACACAATGAACAAGCTCCTCAAGGGTTCAATCGCCGGCGCAGCCGGTATCGCCCTCCTGCTCGGCGGTGCCGGCAGCTTCGCGCTGTGGAACTCGACCCAGTCCGTCAACGTCGGCTCCGTCGCATCCGGCACCCTGTCGATTGCCGCAACCGGCACCCCGGCCTGGAGGGACGTCTCGGCCGGCAAGACCGTGTCAACGATCGACATCTCCACCTTCAAGGTCGCTCCCGGCGACACGATCGAGCTCACTCAGGTGGTCAAGATCGACGCCATCGGGGACAACCTCCGCGCCACACTGTCGTACGACAAGCTGTCGCTCAAGGCCGCTGGCCTCAAGGACCAGGCCCTGCTCGACGAGCTCGTGATCACGCTCGACGCGACCGGCGGCGCCAACGTCGTCCGCAATGCTGCCACCCAGACCTTCGCGGTGACCCCGGCGACCTCGACGAGCACCGTCACGCTCAAGGCCACGATTAACTTCCCGTCCGGCGTCACCGGCGCCACCAACGGCACCGTCGACTTCTCCGCGCTGGCCTTCAAGCTGCAGCAGAACGTCCGTCCGTAGGCCGGGTGGGATGCGCCGGCGCGAATCCGGCGCATCCCTTCCTCTTTTGTTCCACGACATCAACCGACAAGACCGGAAGGAGCGCGACATGGACGCCACCTCGACTAGCGCTCCCGGTCCGAGCCTCGTTCGCCGGATGCTGGGTGCGGTCGCCGCCGTCACCGTGGCGACCGTCCTGGCCTTGCTCGGCACCGGTACCAGCTACGCCCTCTGGAACGGCACGGCGGTCATCAACGCGTCGAGCGTCTCCTCCGGAACCGTCGGCCTCACCATCAACGGCACAACCGCCCATTCGCTCTCCGGCCTCGATGCCGCTCGGCTCGCACCGGGCCGCTCGCAGGTTGTCCCGCTCGCCATCTCCAACACCGGCACCACCCGACTCGCCGTGACCGTCTCCGGCACCGAGGTGCTCGCCCAGTCCAACTCGCTGGCAGGCTTCGTGACGGCGAGTCTCGTAGCGGCCGCCGACTGCGCAGTCGCGACCTTCACTCCCGCGCCGCTGACAGGATTCACGACGACCGCGGCGCCCGTCGTGCTCGAGCCCGGCGAGGCCAGGCAGTTCTGCCTCGCGATCGGCCTCGGCGCCGCGGCCCCGTCCGGCGTTCAGGGTGGCAGTGCGAGGTTCGCCATGACCATCAACGCCGGCCAGGTGCGCTGACCATGGTGAGACATCGCACCGCCATCGCCATCGGCGCCGCGGCATTCCTCGTCCTTGCCGGCACCGGCGTCGGCAACGCCTTCTGGAGCACCCAGGCCTCGACGGCTGGCAGCGTGAATGCTGGTACGGTCGGCATCGCAACGAGCGGGTTCCCCGCCCTTGCGACCAATTACACGGCATCCGCCCTCACCATCTCGGCGCCCGTCACCGTGACCAACACGGGCACGGTCTGGGCGCCGTTCTCGCTCACGCTCGGCGTCACGGCGGCGACCACCCTCGCGACCGGCGCGATCGTGAGGACGTGGCCGGTCGCGGCGGCGACAGCCTGCACCGCCACGAGCATCGCTCCGTCGGCAGCGACGACGAGCAGCTGGGCCGACGTTCCCGCGCTGACCGGCACACTGGAGCCGGGCGCCTCCGCGACCTACTGCGTTCGCTCGTCCGTCACCGCGCTGCAGCAATCCACGATTGCCGGCACGAACCTGTCCGCGGCGCTCTCGGTCACTTCGGCCGTGGGGAGCTGGGCCGCCAGTGCCACCTCGTCCGCCGCCCAGGCCGTGCTCGACTCGACGTCGCCCAGCACGCCGGGCGCGCCTGTCGCCTCGGCGACGACTGCGACGGGGACGTCGATCGCCTGGCCGCCGTCGACCGACAACGTCGCCGTGACGGCCTACGGCGTCTACCGCGACGGAGTGCTCCTCGCGACCGTCGCCGGCGCCGCGTTCACCGACAGCGGCCTCACGGCCGCCACGACCTACCGCTACACGATCGTCGCGCGCGACGCGGCGGGCAATGTGTCGGCGGTGTCCACGGGCACGAACGTCGTCACGAGCTCGGCTCCCGCTCTGCTCGACCCGGCGCTGTGGTACTCCGTCGGCACGGCCAGCGGGGTGTGCATCGAGTCCGGACCGAAACCCCAAAACGGCGACCCGCTCGCCGTCGCCACCTGCGGCGGAAGCGACAAGAGCGAGTGGAAGGTCGTGGCGGTGGGCGGCTACTTCACCGTGGTGTCGCGGCGCGCGCCCACCCTCGTCTGGGACATCACGGGGGCGAGCCTCGCCGAGAACGCCGCCGCGCAGCTCTCCACGTCGACGGGGGCCACGAGCCAGCAATGGCAGGTCTCGCGGAACGCCTCGGGCACCTACCAGTTCGTCAACCGCAACAGCGGCAAGTGCCTCGCGGCGCCGACGTCCGGCGCACTGCGGCAGCAGGCCTGCGGCAGCGCGCCCGCGCTCGCCTTCACCATCACGAAGGTCGGCTGAGCCGTGGTCACCCGGCGGGTCACCTGGATCGTGGGTACCGCTGTCGGCATTGCGCTGCTCTCCTCGAGCGTGGCGCCGGCCGCGGCGGAGGAACCCTTCGACGTGCTTCTCAGCTCTGACGGCATCGTGTTCTCCAGCGCACCGACTCGGGGTATCCTCGATCCGCTCGTGACCCTCGTCCCCGGGGGATCGCTCGCGTCGGTGCTCTGGATCAGGAACCCGGCCACCACCCGTGCGATCGTGAGGGTGAGCGCAATTGGGCTCAGCATCCCTTCGGCCTCGTTCGCCGAGGACGTCTCGCTGACCACCACTGTTTCGCAGGGGAGCGAAACGCGCTCGCGCACCCTCGCGCAACTTTCCGAGTGTGAGATGCTCGTGCCGTCACGAGTGATGGAGGGGGGAGCGACGATGCGTCTCGACCTGGGTTTCGCGATGTCGGCGGATGCGCGGAACGTCTCCCAGAGTCAGCGCGCGAGCCTCAGCGTGCTCGTCGCGCTACACGACGCGGATGCCGGGGCGTTCGAGGCGTCCCCGTGCGACGAGCCCGGGCCGATCGTCGGCCCGCAGCCCGCCGTGCCCGCACTGCCCGCCGCACCGGCAGGCGCCGGACCCACCGCCGGCGCCCTCGCGAGCACAGGCGCCGACCTTCCCGTCCCGCTTATCGCCATCGGCGCGCTCTTGTTCGGCGTCGGATTCTTCCTTCTCGGTGCCCGCCGCCGCGCTCGCGAGGAGTCATGACGGGCGTGAGCGAGGCGAAGCGAACCGCCCCCGTTGAGAGGGGACCTCTGCACTACATCGGCCTCGGGCTGAGTGGCGCGCTTCTGCTGCTTGTCATCGCGCTCGCTGTGATCGTGATCGTGATTCCACGTGCATCCGGATCCATCCCGCTCACGGTGTTGACCGGGTCGATGGCGCCGGGGCTTCCCCCGGGCACGCTCATCGTGGTTCAGCCGGTCGACGTCGACGATCTCGCGGTCGGCGACGTCATCACCTATCAGATCCGGTCCGGCGACCCCGCCGTGATCACCCATCGGGTCATTGCCATCAACGCCTCCACCACCGGGGAGCGCACCTTCGAGACGAAGGGCGACAACAACAGCGACGCCGATCCCGACCCGGTGAGCGCGATCCAGGTGCAGGGCAAGGTCTGGTACTCGGTGCCCCTTGTCGGTTTCGCGAACAATGCCGTCAACGGCGAGAACCGCGCCTGGATCGTGCCGGGAATCGCCGTGCTGCTGATCGCTTACGCCGGATACATGATCGCGAGCGGCGTCCCCTCCGCGGTGCGGAAGATGTCACTTGCCAGACCAGTCCGGAAACCGTGACAGCTCCGAACAGGCAGAATTCTGGGAAATCCGCGGTTCACTGACTGGATGGTTGTGACAACCCGCTTCGGAAAATCGGTGCTCGCACGCTCGTCGCCCACGACGAGCTGACGCCGCGAGAACTTTTCAGCGGCAAGGTCTACTACGAAACTCCCGCGTTCCAACGACCAGATGTCTGGAACGAGGAAGACTGATCGGCACCCCTCGAGTATGACGCGCAGCGCAGTGCCACGGCCGTTCTCGCCATCCCCTCACAGCGTCATCGGTGGCGAACAGTAAATGACCAGACTCCAGTTGCTTCTTGATGCGGTCCACGTCGTCATCGAAGACCTCGGAGAGGAGGAGGAACAGCAGGAGGAGGACGAGCAAGAGGAGGGAGCGGAAGCGGAAGCGCTGGGAACACCGGCGCCGCCGCCGAGGGCCTGCGTCGATCCTTCCGCGGTGCTGGCGTTTCTTCACGTTCTTCGTGAACAGCTTTAACAACCCGTGTGGCGGATCTAATCGTGCGGGCTGCAGTCCTGGGGTTCGGATGCGAATTGAGCCCACGAGGGCAGATCTGCGACGAACGACTCCCTGGTCGATCTGTCGGACAGGATGGTCCAGTCCACAGTCTCACCGACTTCGGGTTCGAATTTTTTCCACTCGAACCAGTTGATCATGCGCAGCGCCGGCAACTCGGTCACGGTCTCCTCGGAGAAGATCTGCTGCCACCATGCCCGCTTGATCGCAAGCTCGCCGGCGGCGTCACCGCGATAGACGACGAAGGCAGCTGTCTCCGGAATGGCGACCGGCTTGTTCTTGTCCGCGCCGTAGAGCGCGTAAAAGTTGGGTACTTGGGTGTCGTCGCCGCCGAGACCGTTGTACTGGCCGGTGAGTTGTTGCGCGAACTTGCCGACCTCGGGCATCTCGTTCTGACCCCACGGGTGCGTCGATCCCCAGTGGTAGAGGGACATGCCCACCCAATCGACAACGTCGTCGCCCGGGTAGTACGCCGCGTAGGGGTCGTCGGACGCGGTGAGGGCGCCATCACCGTTCGTATCGAGGGAGACGAATTCGTCGGTCCCTCCTTGCGCTTCGAAGGCGCCACCGGTGAACGGGTATCCGCCACCGTAGTTGGGGGCCCACATCATCGCCGTAGCTCGAGTACCTTGACGCAGGCCCTCAGCCAGCGTTCTAAAGGCGGCGATGTATTCTGCAGGCTGTTGCCCCCATGCGTACCAGGACCCGTTCATCTCGTGCGCGAACCGCACGACGACCGTCGTCCCGGCGTCTTCCATCGAGGCAATTACCGTGGCGACGTCCGCGGCAACGGCGGATGTGACAGTAGGGAGCCCGAGCTTGGGCTCGAGCGTGAGCAGCAACATCCCGCCATTCCGTGCCACCTGCTCGCCAGCAGCGACGACGTTCCTGATATCAGTAGAGCTCATCGGCACGTCAGCGAACGACACAGCCACGGCCGGCCGATGGCCGATCGCAGCCGCGTACTCCTCGAGTGTGTGCTTCTCCCAGTCGGGATTGATTCCGACAAGGGCCCCGTCACGAGGAATGGCCTCCGCTACTGACGGGACTATGCACGCAACGAACGACGAGGGACCGGCGCAACCGCCGACCAGGACGACGATTACACCGGCGAGCGTTGCGCAAAGAGCCCGGCGGCGATCCCGTTTGACGTGGTTGTGCATCGCTCATCACATTACACGGCACGCCGATCACCAGAGAAAGTGACAATGCGCCCCGCGAAGAACCGCCACGCAACCCGGCTACATGTCGATCAGCGCTGGCCCCGTCCGATGTCCTCCCACAAGCGACTTGGCCGGCCCCAGCGCCTGGCACGCAGTCACTCCAGGGTGTTCCCCGTCACATAATTGGCATCGACTACCGCCGCTCGGTGCCGGAGAAGTGGAATCTATAATTCGCGCAGTCGAAATCAAAACCTCGCAGATTCCGCGAGATCCACGATGCGGCGGTTCGCCTCAAGCTTCTTTCGCTCACGGCGGGCGCGAACAACGCGGGCGAGAGCACTTCATAGCTGCCATCCGCGTTTTCCACGGAGGCTAAGTGGCGAGGCCGCCGAAGCCCTTCGCCCT
>JAJAZI010000319.1 GCA_026785785.1 Microbacteriaceae bacterium | reverse complement strand
GCCATCGCCTCGGGGAAGATCGCGTCGGCCCCGGCATCCACGAGGGCCTTCGCCCGGTCGGTGGCGGCCGTGAGCCCGTCGACCGCGCGGATGTCGGTGCGCGCCATGATCAGCAGGTTCGGGTCGCGGCGCCCCGACACAGCGGCGCGGATGCGCCCCAGCGCGGTGGCCTCGTCGACGACGGCCTTGCCGTCGAGGTGGCCGCACCGCTTCGGATTGATCTGGTCTTCGATGTGCAAGCCGGCGACACCGGCATCCTCCAGCTCCTGCACCGTGCGCGCGACGTTCATCGGCTCGCCGAATCCGGTGTCGGCGTCGACGATCGCGGGCAGGTCGATCATGCGCGCGATCTGGTTCGTGCGGGTGGCGACCTCGGTGAGCGTCGTCAGGCCGATGTCGGGCAGGCCGAGGTCGGCGCTGAGCACGGCGCCGGAGATGTAGACGCCATCGAAGCCCTTGTCCTGGATAAGCCGGGCGCTCAGCGGGTTGAACGCGCCGGGCAAGCTCAGCAGCTCCCCGGTCGCGAGACGCTCGCGGAAGGCGGCGCGCTTGGCGGCAGCGGTCGTGGTGGCGTACAGCATCAGAAGAGTCCCTTCGGGGCGGTGATCGAGTCGAACAGGCCCGCGCGCGGCATCAGGCTGAGTCCGCCCAGCTCCGCCGGGGTCAGCTGCGGCAGCCGCTGCACGAGCTCGAGGAACCGCTCGGCCTCGGCCTGCTCGAGCACGCCGTCGGCGAGGGTGCGGAATTTGGTCAGGTACTGCTCCCGGGCGAAGGGGCGGGCGCCGAGCGGATGCGCGTCCGCGACGGCGATCTCGTCGACGATCAGGGTGCCGTCGTCAAGGGTGATTTCGACCCGCCCGCCGAACGCCTTCTCGGCCGGTTCGGTGGAGTGGTAGCGGCGCGTCCACTCGGCATCCTCCGCGGTCGTTACCCGCTGCCAGAGGGCCACCGTGTCCGGCCGCCCCGCACGTTCGGGGGCATAGGAGCGCTCGTGGTGCCACTCGCCGTCCTGCAGCGCGACCGTGAAGATGTACGGGATCGAGTGGTCGAGGGTCTCGCGGCTCGCGGACGGGTCGTACTTCTGCGGGTCGTTCGCGCCGGAGCCGATGACGTTGTGCGTGTGGTGCGAAGTGTGGATCACGACGGCGTCGATCCGGCGCCCGTCGCGCAGCTCGGGATGGTTCTCATGCAAGCGCCGGGCGAGGTCGATGAGCGCCTGGGCCTGGTACTCGGCCGAGTGCTCCTTTGTGTAGGTGTCGAGGATGCCGGCCTTGGCTTCGCCGCGTGTCGGCAGCGGCACCTCGTAGGCGGCATCCGGCCCGTCGAGGAGCCAGGCGATTACGCCGTCCTCCCCCTCGTAGATCGGGGTGGGGCTCGTCTGGCCGCGCATCGCCCGGTCGACCGCCTCGACGGCCATCTTTCCCGCGAAGGCCGGGGCGTGCGCCTTCCAGCTGGAGATCTCGCCCTTGCGCGACTGCCGCGTGGCCGTCGTCGTGTGCAGCGCCTGGCCGATGGCCTGGAAGATCGTCTCGGTGGGCAGGCCGAGCATCGTGCCGATTCCCGCGGCGGCGCTCGGGCCGAGGTGGGCGACGTGGTCGATCTTGTGCTTGTGCAGGCTGATCGCCTTGACGAGGTCGACCTGCACCTCGTAACCGGTGACGACGCCGCGCACGAGCGCCAGCCCGTCGCAGCCGAGGTGCTGGGCGACCGCGAGGATCGGCGGGATGTTGTCGCCGGGGTGCGAGTACTCGGCCGCGAGGAAGGTGTCGTGGTAGTCGAGTTCGCGCACGGCGACACCGTTGGCCCAGGCCGCCCACTCGGGGCTGTGGCGTTCGCCGAGTCCGAAGACGCTCGATCCCGCGCCGCCGGTCGACACCGGATGCGCCGCGGCTTGGCTGCGTGCGGCCACTACCGGGCCGCGTGTGAGCGAGGCCGTCGCGACGGCGGCGTTGTCGATGAAGCGATTGATCACCATCTCGGTCACCTCCGGTGTGACCTCGACCGGGTCGACGGCGACCTCGGCGATCTTCCAGGCGAGTTGGTCCTGCCGGGCGAGATTCTCGTCGCTGCGGTGGACTCGAACGTGATGGAGCTGCACGGGTGGTTCCTTTCGGTGGAGAGATCTGGCGGGTCGTGCGCGCGTTTCAGCGCGTGTGTCAGGGGGCGGGCTCGGTCGACCCGAGTGCGCTCGCGAGGGCGTGGTGGAGGTGCACGTGGGTGGCATGGGCGGCGAGGTCGGCGTCGCCGGAGACGACGGCCCGCACAATGAGCAAATGCTCGGATGCTGCAGCCGAGAGCCGCGCCGGGTTGTCCTTCGCGAGGCGGCGCACGCGCACGAGGTGGGTGCGCAGGCTGCGCAGCGCGGTGACGAGGTAGGTGTTGGCTGCGGCGTCATCCATCGCCTCATCGAAACGCTGAACGAGCCCGTAGTAGGCGTGCCGGGCGGGATCGTCGCGCTCGAGCAGGTCGGGCACTGCGACGAACTCCCGCTCGAGGGCCGCGAACACGGCGCTGTCGCCGCGGCGAGCGGCGAGCCGGGCGGCCTGCATCTCGAGCGCCTCGCGCACCTCGAAGAGTTCGCGGATGTTGTCGATCGAGATGTCGGTGACGACGAGCCCTCTGCCCGCCTGGGCCGCGACGAGGCCGTCGGCGGTGAGCCGGGCGAGGGCCTCGCGCACCGGGGTGCGGGACACCCCGAGCCGCGATGCCTGCTCGACCTCGCCGAGAATGCTGCCCGGCGGGAGCTCCCAGTCGATGATCTCGCCGCGAAGGGCGAGGTAGGCCCGATTACTGGCGCGTGCGGGCACCGCCATACTTACCTCCAACCGCGACAAATGTATACAGTGCTCCGACCATATCGGCAGAACCACCAGAATGTGCCATACTTTAGCAACTTTCTGTATACACAGTTGAATTCGGCGAGTCTCGATGGGGAGAATTTCGATGGAGAACAGCAGCAGCGGCCCGGGCGCGTCCGGAGCCTACCGACAGAGCGTGGCTCGCAGCGAGCGGGAGCCGGAGCGGTTCTGGCTCGACGCGGCGAGCGCAATCGACTGGGACACCCCGCCGACGGTCGCGCTCGACGACACCGACGCCCCGCTCTACCGGTGGTTCCCCGACGGCGTCATGAACACCTGCTTCAACGCGCTCGACCGGCACGTGCTCGCCGGCCGCGGCGAGACCGCCGCGCTCATCTACGACTCCCCGGTCGTCGGCAAGAAGAAGAGCTACAGCTATGCGACCCTGCTCGACAAGGTCGCGCGGTTCGCCGGGGTGCTCGCCGATGCCGGGGTCGTCAAGGGCGACCGCGTCGTCATCTACATGCCGATGATGCCGCAGGCCGTCACCGCGATGCTCGCCTGCGCGAGGCTCGGCGCCGTGCACTCCGTCGTGTTCGGCGGCTTCGCGGCGAAGGAGCTCGCGGCACGACTCGACGACGCCCAGCCGAAGGTCATCGTCACGGCATCCGGCGGCATCGAGCCGAGCCGCGTGGTCGAGTACCTGCCGACGATCGTCGACGCCCTCGCCCTCAGCAGCCGCTCGGTCACCACGGTCATCGTCAAGAACCGCACCGAGGTGCCGGGCTCCGCCGCGGAGTTCAGCTACCCCGGCACCGAGTGGTGGGACTGGGACGAGCGGTCGCCGTTCGCCGCCCCGCATCCGCCCGTCGGGGTCGCGGCGACCGACCCGCTGTACATCCTCTACACCTCGGGCACGACGGGTGCGCCGAAGGGCGTCGTTCGCGACAACGGCGGGCACGCGGTCGCGATGGCCTGGTCGATGGCGAACATCTACGACATCCATCCGGGGGACGTGATGTGGACGGCGAGCGATGTCGGCTGGGTCGTCGGCCACTCCTACATCGTGTACGGGCCACTCATCGCCGGCGCCACGACCGTGCTGTACGAGGGCAAGCCCGTGGGCACCCCGGATGCCGGTGCGTTCTGGCGCGTCGTTTCGGAGCACAGGGTCAAGGTGCTGTTCACCGCCCCGACGGCGCTGCGCGCGATCCGCAAGGCCGACCCGCACGCGACGCTCGCCGAGCAGTATGACCTCGGCTGCCTCGACGCGCTGTTCCTCGCCGGTGAGCGCCTCGACCCGGACACCTGGACGTGGGCGACTGCCCTGCTCGAGAAGCCCGTCGTCGACCACTGGTGGCAGACCGAGACGGGCTGGGCGATCTGCGCGAGTCCCCGTGGGCTGGAGAAGCTGCCGCTGCGGGCGGGCTCCCCGTCGTTCCCGGTGCCCGGCTTCCAGGTCGGGATTGTCGACGAACACGGCACCCCTGTGCCGCACCTGGCCGAGGGCAACATCGTGATCAAGCTGCCGCTGCCGCCCGGCACCCTCGCGACGCTCTGGAACGGCGACGACCGGTACGTCGCGACCTACCTGTCCGCCTTCCCCGGCTACTACCTCACCGGGGACTCGGGCTACTTCGATCGGGAGGGTTACCTCTACGTGATGGGCCGCACCGACGACATCATCAATGTGGCCGGGCACCGGCTGTCAACCGGATCGATGGAGCAGGTGCTCTCGCAGCACCCGGCCGTCGCCGAGTGCGCCGTCATCGGGGTGCACGACGAGATCAAGGGGCAGAAGCCGGTCGGCTACGTCGTGCTCAAGAGCGGGGCGACGATTGCCGAGGAGCAGCTCGGCGCCGAGCTCGTCGCGATGGTGCGCGAGCAGATCGGCGCGGTCGCGGCGTTCAGGGACGCCGTGGTCGTGCAGTCGCTGCCGAAGACACGGTCGGGCAAGATCCTGCGCAAGACGATGCGGCAGATCGTGAACGGCGAGGACTATGTCGTGCCTCCGACGATCGACGACCCCGCCGCCATCGACATCATCATGGCGACCGTGGCGCGGGCGGCGGTCTGAGGCGGCGGTCCGAGGCCGCACTCGCATCCGCGCGAGCATGTCGGCTTCGGCCCGCCGTCGCACTCACGCTCAGGGGTCACCCGAATACGCGGCCTCCGAACGCGACGTGCCCGGTCCCGACCCGTTCGCCCCTGCGGCCACAGGCTCAACCGCTCTTCGTTAATGAACTTCACGCTCAGGCGCCGCTGAGGGTCACTATCGAAAATGCGATCCCGCATGGCCCGCCCCGACCACAACCAGGCCAGACGCCACAGCACAATCTCGCCACCCACGGCGCGGGCACAGCCCACTGCACCCCTGAGAGGCGAGCGGCTGTGCCAAGCTGACATCATGAGAACCGGATCCGCAGGGCTCCTGGTATATGCGAGCGTCGTGACCGTGGGGTCGCTCCTCGGCGGATGGGGTGTGAACATCCTCCAGCTGCTCGTCATCGGCGGCGGCTCCAGCCTCACCGACGCGGTGTTGGCCGCCCCCAGAGCACTGCTCACAGGCTTCTACTTCCTGGTGCCCCTCGCGGCGCTCTACGGCATCCTCATCGCGGCCGTTCTCGCACTGCTCCCCCGCGTCGCCCTGACCGGTTTCGTCTGCGGCGTGCTCGTCTCGGGGCTGTTCGTGCTGGTCGGCGTTCTTCCCGGCTCGGCGATGAGCTTTGTCGGCGGACGGGAGGGCGTTCAGTCACTGGCGGTCATCGATGCCGTCGGCTCGGTCGCCTGGATGCTGTGGAGCGGGCTGGTCGCCGGCGCGAGCATCCGCATCGCCTGGCCCAGGACCCGGGCGGCTGGGAAGCGCGACGCGCACCTGGACTCCGCCGCCTGACCGGCACGTCTCGCTCGATCCGGCGCGGCTTCACCTAAGCTGGAAGGTGAATCGTGGGGGGCCGCTGTGATTGATGACGCGTATCGGGTACTGGTCATCGACGACGACCCAGACGTGGCAGAGTACACGCGGATCGTCCTCGAGAAGCGGGCCGGATGCCGCGTGCGGGCGGTGAACAATCCGCAGCAGGTTGCCGCCGCCGCCGCCGACTTCCTCCCGGATGTTGTTGTCACCGACATCGAGATGCCGGGCATGACGGGCTTCGAGCTGATCACGCAGCTGCGCGGCGCGCATCCAGGGCTACCGGTCGTCGTCATGACGGCCCACGTGTCGCTCGAGTACGCGATGCAGTCGTTCCGCAGCGAGGCCGACGAGTTCTTGACGAAGCCGGTCACATCCGCACAGCTCGCCGCGACGGTGCTGAATCTCGCGGCGCGGTGGCGCACGAGCCAGGCGGCGAACAACGAGCTCGGCCGGGCGGCGGAAGTGCAGCGAGGGCTGCTCCCGGCGCAGCTCGTCAACCTTCCCGGCTACCAGCTTGTCGGCGGCTGCGCTCCCGCGCGGGCGGTCGGTGGAGACTTTTTCGACTGGTATCCCGTAGATGGCGGGGCCGTCTTCTCTCTCGCCGACGTGATGGGCAAGGGAATCGGCGCCGCGATCATCGCCGCGACCGTGCGCGCCGTGCTGCGATCCGCTGTCCGCGAGAGAGACATGAGCCTCGCGGTAGTCGCCGCGGCCACGTTGCTCGCCTCCGACCTTGAGCAGGCCGGTGCCTTCGTGACCCTGTTCCACGCGAGGCTGGATGCCGATTCCGGCAGCATCCGCTACGCCGACGCCGGCCACGGCCT
>JAJAZI010000318.1 GCA_026785785.1 Microbacteriaceae bacterium | reverse complement strand
GTTGGACTTGAGCAGCCCCTCGGACTCCTCCCGCTCGCCCGTGTCGGTCTGCCCGGTGTAGGCGCGCACGACGTGTCCGGCCTCGCGCAGCAGGCGGGCGGTGTCTTCGGCGGCGGCCACGGTGAGCGTGTAAATGATGCCGCTGCCGGGCAGATCGTCGAGGTGGCTGAGCAGCCAGCCGAGCCGGGTGCCGGCATCCGGCAGCCGAAGCACGCCCAGCCGGAGGGATGCCCGCGCGAGCGGCCCGCGAATCGTCACGACGTCGGTGCCGTCGGCTCCCGGCGCGAGCGCACCGAGCTGCTCCGCGACATCCTGTACGACCCGGCTGTTGGCCGTCGCGGTCGTCGCAAGCACGGGCACTCCAGCGGGCATCTGCGCGATGAGGTCGCGCAGGCGCCGGTAGTCGGGCCGGAAGTCGTGCCCCCAGTCGGAGATGCAGTGCGCCTCGTCGACGACCAGCATGCCGACCCGCGGGATCAGCTGCGGCAGCTGCTGCTGCCGGAACGACGGATTGTTGAGCCGTTCCGGCGAGACGAGCAGCACATCGACCTCGTCGGCGGCGAGCTGGCGCAGCACGTCGCCCCATTCGTGCGCGTTCGTCGAGTTGATCGCGACCGCGCGCACCCCGGCGCGGGCAGCCGCGGCGATCTGGTCGCGCATCAGGGCGAGCAGCGGCGAGACGAGGATCGTCGGGCCGGCGCCCTGCTGGCGCAGCAGCAGCGTCGCGACGAAGTACACCGCCGACTTGCCCCAGCCGGTGCGCTGCACGACGAGCGCGCGGCGGCGGTCGTCGACAAGCGTCTCGATGGCCTCGAACTGGCCCTCGTGGAAGGCGGCGTCGTCACGCCCGACTAGCGTGCGCAGGATCTCGAGGGCGGATGCGCGGGTGTCGGTCATCTCTCCAGCCTGACAGAGACCCACGACACCGCCCATCAACTACGCTTGGCGCCCATGGTCCTGCCCGAGGTGAGCGTCTGCTACCTGCTCCGTGAGACCCATTCCGGGCACGAAGTGCTGCTAGGACGCAAGAAGACCGGGCTTGGCCTCGGCAACCTCGTCGGCCCCGGTGGCAAGCTCGAGGCGGGCGAGTCGCCGACGGATGCCGCGGTGCGGGAGACACGGGAAGAGGTCGGCGTGACCGTGCACCCGGACTCCCTCACCCTCATCGGCGAGCTGACCTACCCGTTTCCGCACCGCCCCGCGTGGAGCCAGAAGTCGTGGGCGTTCCTCTGCCGGGAGTTCTCCGGTGAGCCCGTCGAGTCCGACGAGCTGCGCCCGGAGTGGTTTCCGCTCGACGACCTCCCCCTCGACCGGATGTGGGACGACGCCAAGCACTGGCTGCCGTCGGCACTCGCCGGCCGGTTCGTGCGCGCGACGTTCACGTTTGCGGCCGACGGCAAGTCCGTGGAGTCATCGGATTTCGTTCGAACAGCGGCGAGCTGAGCCGAGTCAGGCGGCCGGCGACATGACGGGCTCCGAGTAGGAGAATCCGAAGGTGAAGTTGTCGATCCGCACCTCGACCGTGCCGGTGGCGCCGGTGTCATTGGTGACCGCGCAGTCGAACGTAGCCCCCGGCAGGATGCGTTCGGGAGCTCCGCAGTCCACGACGTGCTCGACACCGCCGACGGACAGCTCCCACGCGATCGTCTCCTCGATGCTGGCCGAGATCACGGGTACCAGGTAGGCGCGCAGCGAGAACGCCAGCACGACGCATCCTGCCGCAACGAGGAGCACATTCAGCAACCAGACCCACGCGGGTGCGGCTCCGAAGCCCGCGTTCTTGCGCGTGACGATCGCCCGGGCGATCAAATAGACCGGGGCGCCAAGCAGCGACCAGGCGGCCCGCGCGACATAGTGGTGCCCCCAGATCCGCAGGCGGCGCACGTCGCGCACGGCGAAGACGATCGTGACCAGATACGGCAGCACGAGCGCGACCGGGATCCACCAGGTCCACCCGGAGAGGGTGAGCAGCACCAGTGCGGCGGCGGCGGCGGCGAAGGCGATGAACGGGCTGAGCGCGATGATCCAGACAGAGATCGAGCTCCATCGGCTCGGCAGGATGTCCCAACCTCCCGGGGTCTCGACCGGGCGGGCGACGACAACTGGGGGGCGGCGGCTTTCTTGACGCGGCCACCCGTAGCCGAGTTGCTCGGGGTCCGCGTGCGGCTCGGGGTTGGGGTCGGGGTTGGGGTCGGGGTTGGGCTCGACCTCTGTGGCGGGCGCGGAGGCCGCTGGAACGGGACCCGGACCTGGAGCGGGACCCGGAGCCGGCACAAATTCGGCGACAGGCACAGGCACAGGCTCCGGCTCCGGCTCCGGCTCCGGCTCCGGCTCCGGCGCGACCTTCGCCACAGGCACAGGCCCCGGCGCGACCACCGCGACAGGCACAGGCCCCGGCGCGACCACCGCGACAGGAACCGGCTCGACCACAGTCTCGACTACCGGCAGTGGAGCAGAGTGCTCCGACCAGGCGTCGCCAGTCCACCAGCGCATGCGGGTCGGTGACGACGGATCCAGGTGCCATCCAGCGGGAACGACGGCGGTCGGAACGTCAGTCACGTGGCCCCCCAATGAGTGTTGCCCCATCGTGGCGTACGCGAGCGCCGCACACCCTCCCCACATCTGGGGTGAAACGCCCGTTCTCCGGCCGGGTGCCAGAGCGAGCAGGGAAACTGCCGGCGCAAAACAACCCCTCGACCGCCCCCATCGCTGCCCCTACCCTGTGACCATGATTGGACTAGTCGCCCTCGCTGTCGTTGGCGTCGTGATCGCGATAATCGCGATCGTCCGCAAATCACCCTGGAAGTAGCGCGCAGCACCGCCCGGAGTCCCAGCACCGCCGGGAGTCCCAGCACTGCACCTCACAGCATCCGAGGTCACAGCACATTCAACGACGAATGGAGCGGCGCGATGACGGCAATTTCCACTCTTCGCAAACGGATGCGGCCGCGGTCGAGGCTCGGCTGGTGGAGCGTCGGCCTCGCAGGTCTTGTCCTGTTTGTCGCCCCGATCGCGAGCCTCGGCACCGGCCTCGCGATCCGCCTCTTCGAGAGTTCCTATGTCGTGAGCACGAGCGACGCGGTGTTCCTGACGATTCCGTGCGTCGTGGCCTCTGCCGCACTCGGCATCGCCGCGATCCTGCTGCGGCGGGACCGCAGCCCCGTCGTGGTCCTCGTGACGGCAGCCATGACGGCGATCATGGTCTTTCTCTGGGCGGAAGAGTTCCTCTTCCGCCTCTGAGCCCACACCGAGACTCGCACAGGCCCCTCCCACTCCTCCCGGTCAGGAAGGTAAGCGAGGATGGTCCAGTGACGGAGACCACGCGGTGACGAGCAGAGCTGACGTGGGATTCCGGTCCGAGCGCGGCCCGATCCTCATCGCGATCATGATGACGACCGGACTCGTTGCCATCGACGCGACGATCCTCGCGACCGCGATCACCTCCATCGTCGGCGACCTCGGCGGGTTCGCCCAGTTCCCGTGGCTGTTCTCCATCTACCTGCTCGCACAGGCCGTCTCGGTGCCCATCTACGCCAAGCTTTCCGACGTGGTCGGCCGCAAGCCCATCGTCATCTTCGGCATCGCGCTCTTCCTGCTCGGCTCGATCCTCTGCGGACTCGCCTGGAGCATGCCGGCCCTCATCGCGTTCCGTGCCGTGCAGGGCCTCGGGGCCGGCGCAGTACAGCCGACGGCGATCACGATTGTGGGCGACATCTACAGTATTGCCGAGCGGGCGAAGGTGCAGGGCTACCTCGCGAGCGTCTGGGCGATCTCCTCGGTTGTCGGCCCGACCCTGGGCGGGCTGTTCTCGGTGTTCCTGTCCTGGCGCTGGATTTTCTTCATAAACATCCCGCTCTGCATCATCGCCGGATGGATGATCCTGCGCACCCTGCACGAGCGAATCGAGCCGCGTGCGCATCGCGTCGACTACCTCGGCGCGGTGCTGCTCACGAGTTCGCTCAGTCTGCTCATCCTCGGCATCCTCGAGGGTGGGCACGCGTGGGCTTGGGATTCCCCGTTGAGCATCGGGGCGTTCGTCGTCGGCGGGATCCTGCTCGGATGCTTCGTGCTGGCCGAGACCCGCGCCGCCGAGCCGATCCTGCCGCTCTGGGTCTTCTCCCGCAGGCTGCTGCTGACCACGGCACTGGTCGGGCTCGGCGTCGGCGCGATCCTGATCGGCCTCACCTCGTACGTGCCCACCTACCTCGAAGGCTCCCTCGAGGTGTCGCCGCTCGTCGCGGGGCTCGCCCTCGCCGCGCTGACGATCGGCTGGCCGATCTCGGCATCGCTGTCCGGACGCTTCTACTTGCGCATCGGGTTCCGCAACACAGCGCTCATCGGAATGGTCGTCGTGGTCGCGGGCGCGGTCATGCTCGCGGCATTCGCGGGCGAGCCGAGCCTGGTCATCGTCGCGGCGAGCTGCTTCCTCATCGGTTTGGGACTCGGCCTCGTCGCCACCCCGACCCTCATCGCCGCCCAGTCGAGCGTCGAGTGGAACCAGAGGGGCGTCGTGACCGGCGCGAGCCTGTTCTCCCGCTCGATCGGCAGCGCGATCGGCGTCGCGATCTTCGGCGCCGTCGCGAACGCCATCTTCGCCGCATCCGGGGGTTCCGGAATGGATGCTGAGACGATCACGACCGCGTCATCGGCGGTCTTCCTCGCCGTGGTCATCGCAGCGGCCGCGACGGCCGTCGCGGTCATCGCGATGCCGCGCACTCCGGCCCAGGGCGCGCGGGCGTAGGAGCTGGCGAGGTGGTGCTCACCAGCTGGCAACGGCGGATTCGGCGAGCGCCCACGTCGACCGGCGCACCAGGAGCACGAACGCGAGGGCGTGGGTGGCCGCCGACGACGTCGCCGCCGATGAGCAGCATCAGCCCCGGCAGGAGACAGGAGTCGAAGGGGGTGCCCTCGAGCCCCTCGATCGGCGGGATGATGCCGAGCGATCCCGCTCCTCTCAGCTTGCGTGTCGCTCAGCTCTTGTTTGGCCGCTCGATAATGGTGTCGCCACCGGGAAACACGAGCGCCTCGTGTCCGTCATCGAATCGCACGAGGTACGGCGCGGATCCCTCGCTGCCACGCACCTCAAGAATCTCTCCGTGCCGGTCCGGGGACTCAACCGTCCTGCCTCGGATCACAATCCGCTCACCTGCCTGTGCGCGCATCTGCATCATCTCCTCGCGGAATGGTAACTCGGGGACTCTGCGGCAAAAAAGGGGTTGCCTCGAGGCGGATGCCGTGGGGTCGGACGGGGTACGGGCGTGAGGACGTGGTGTCACGCTGACGATTGGGCCTCACCCGGCTTTCATCATTCAGGAGTGTGGGCCTCACCCTGCTTTCATCATTCAGGAGCCTAGAAGCGGGGCGACGGCAATCGGTCCAGCATCCGTCGTTCTGGCCGTTGCCCTCCCCGGCTCGGAGCGGATTCCCTTCGCCGACTCCTGAATGTTGAGGGGCGTCTCCCGCCCAACTCCTGAATGATGAACAGGCCCCCGCCGCCCAACTCCTGAATGATGAACAGGCTCCCGCCGCCCAACTCCTGAATGATGGACAGGCGAAACCGTCAGCGGCCCGCGAAACCGTCCGTCGCTTCGATCAGCGCCGACAGGATGCCGGGCTCGTCGAACGAGTGCCCCGCGTCGGGGATCATGTGAAATTCGGCCTCTGGCCAGGCCCGGTGCAGGTCCCACGCGGTAACGGGAGGGGTGCAGATGTCGTAGCGGCCCTGCACGATGACAGCGGGGATGTCGCGCAGCAGGTGCGCCCCCGCGATCAGCTGGCCGTCGGCCATCCAGCCCTTGTTGACGAAGTAGTGGTTCTCGATGCGCGCGAACGCCAGCGCGAACCGGGGGTCGGAGAAGACGGCCACGGTCTCGGGCTGCGGCAGCAGGGTGATCGCGCTCGCCTCCCAGGTCGACCACGCCACCGCAGCCGGCTCGTGCACGGCCGGATCGGGGTCGTTGAGCAGCGCGTGGTACGCGTCGATATAGCCACCGCGCTGCCCGCCGGGCACCTGCGCGGCGTAGCGCTCCCAGACATCCGGGAAGATCTGCCCGGCCGGGCCTTCGTAGAACCAGTCGAGTTCGGTCTCGCGCAGGGTGAAGATGCCGCGCAGCACGAGCTCGGTGACCCGATCCGGATGTGTCTGGGCGTAGGCGAGCGCCAGGGTGCTGCCCCAGCTTCCGCCGAAGACCTGCCAGCGGTCGACCCCGAGGTGCTCGCGCAACCGCTCGATGTCGGCGACGAGGTGCCAGGTTGTGTTGACACGGAGGTCGTAGCCCGGCTCGCTCGCGTGCGGCACGCTCTGGCCCGACCCCCGCTGATCGAACAGGATGATGCGGTACTTTTCGGGGTCGAACACCCGGCGGTGCTTGGGCCCGACCGCTCCGCCCGGGCCGCCGTGCAGGAACACGACGGGCTTGCCCTGCGGGTTGCCGGATGTCTCCCAGTACAGGCTCTGTCCGTCGCCGACCTCGAGCAGGCCGGAGTCGTGTGGTTCGATCTCGGGGTAGTAGGTGCGCATCGGCCCAGCCTAGGTTGATCGTGCCGGACAAGCCTCGGGCGTCTGCGGGCGTAGTGTGATCGAGTGCAATTGCGGCCCCGGATGGAGCGTGTCTCGATGAGGCGCCGCCGCCTGCACCCGGCGCAGGTCGTAATGGCCGGGTTCGCCGCGACGATCCTCATCGGAACCGGCATCCTCATGCTGCCGATCGCGCGCGTCGGTCCCGGAGGCGCGAGCTTCCTCGAGGCGCTGTTCACCGCGACGTCCGCCGTGTGCGTCACGGGCCACGTCGTCGTCGACACCGCCACCTACTGGACGCCGTTCGGCCAGGTCGTGATCCTCGCGCTGATCCAGATCGGCGGATTCGGCATCATGGCCTTCGCGTCGGTGATCGGCCTCGCTGTCGTGCGGCGCATGTCGCTGCGCGCCAAGGTCACGACCGCGGCGGAGGTACACAGCATGGGGCTCGACGACGTCGGCGGACTCGTGCTGGGCGTCATCCGCATCTCCCTCGTCGTCGAGGTGGTCGTCGCCGTGATGCTCACCCTGCGGTTCTCGATCGGCTACGGCGAACCGATCGGGCGCGCGGCGTGGCTCGGCGTCTTCCACGCCGTGTCGTCATTCAACAACGCCGGGTTCGCGCTGTTCAGCGACAGCCTCATGCAGTACGCGACCGATCCGTTCATCTGCCTGCCGATCTGCGCCGCGATCATCATCGGCGGCCTCGGATTTCCCGTCATCATGCAGCTCCGCAAGCACCTGGGCCGCACGCTCAAATGGACCATGAACACGCGCATCGTCGTCGCCGGCACGCTCGTGCTGCTCGTGACCGGCTGGGTCTACATCACGGCCATCGAGTGGAACAATCCGGCGACGCTCGGCCCCCTGGACTGGCCAGGCAAGCTGCTGGCCGGATTCTTCACCTCGGTGCAGACGCGGACGGCCGGGTTCAACTCGATTGACACCGGGGCGATGGACCCGGCGAGCTGGCTCGGCATGGATGCGCTCATGCTGATCGGCGGTGGACCGGCCGGCACGGCCGGCGGCATCAAGATCACCACCTTCGCGGTGCTGTTCTTCATCATCGTTACCGAGCTCCGCGGCGATGGCGCCGTCAACGTGTTCGGCAAGCGGCTGTCGCGGGCCGTGCACCGCCAGGCGATCACGGTCGTGCTGCTCGCCGTCGCCGTCGTCGTCGCCGCCACGACCGCGCTGATGCTCATGACCGACTTCGGCCTCGACCGACTGCTGTTCGAGGTCGTCTCCGCGTTCGGCACCGTCGGCATGTCGACGGGCATCACCGCCGACCTGCCGCCGGCGGGCCAGCTGATCCTCGTGCTGCTGATGTTCATCGGACGGCTCGGGCCGATCACGTTCGCATCGTCGATCGCTCTGCGCGAGCGCCGCATTACCTACGAGTTCCCGCAAGAGAGGCCCATCATTGGATAAGTTCACGCTCTTCTCCCGCAACCACCCCAACCGCATTGCGGAGGCGGGGGCCGTCGCGGTCATCGGGCTCGGCCGGTTCGGCAGCGCCCTCGCCCTCGAGCTGATGGCCAGCGGAACCGAGGTGCTCGGCATCGACGACCGCGAAGACATCGTGCAGAACCACAACGGGCTGCTCACGCACGTCGTGCGCGCCGACTCGACCAAGGCGGAGACGCTCGAGCAGCTGGGGGTGCCGGAGTTCGAACGCGTCGTCGTGGCGATCGGCGGCGACCTTCAGGCCAGCATCCTCACCACCGCGCTCGTTCTCAAGCTCAAGGTGCCGACCGTGTGGGCGAAGGCGGTGACCGACCAGCACGGCGAGATCCTCACCCAGCTCGGCGTGCACCACGTGGTCTACCCCGAGAAGGACATGGGCAAGAGGGTCGCGCACTTGGTGCGCGGCGCGATGCAGGACTACATCGAGGTCGGCAAGAACTTCGCCATCGTCAAGACCACGCCGCCCTCGTCGGTGCTCGGCAAGCCGCTTGGCGAGACGAAGGTGCGCGCGAACCACGGCGTCACCATCACCGCGTTCGAGCGGCCGGGCACGGGGTGGAGCTACACGACGCTCGACACCGTGCTTGAGCCCGGCGACATCATCTTGATTGCCGGCCAGCCCGACCGAGTGGAAGCGTTCAGCCAGCTGCGGTGATTCGGGAACCCGCCCAGACGCGAAAAGCGTCAATACGAAGCGATCAGTTTCTCGACTGGTCGGACCGGGGGGTCGTAAACAAGGAAGAAACACGCTCCGGCACGTTCCCCGCCCGACCGATCCCGCGCCGGCGCTGGCGGCGTCCACCGGGCGAGGGTCGGATGTCGACATGGCCTACGTGCGCGAGCTCGCCCACTTGGCACAGCGGGAGCTCGAGCGGGATGGCCGCGGCGAGCCCGGCGCGCAGTCGCTGAGAGATAGCCCGGCACCTGGGTCGAGGCTCCCCGGTTGCGAGCGCAGGCAGCCGGCACTCGTGCCCGGTTCTGGCTCCGGTCAGTCGGCGGCAGCCTCGATGCTCGAATCGGCGGCGACGGCGGAGCGCCCGATGGCTTCGATGTGCCTGATGTCGGATCCGCAGCATCCGCCGAGCACCGCCAGCTGGTGATTGGTTCGCCGCAACTCGCCGAGCTGACGGCCGAGCTCCTCGGGGTTGCCGTCATCGAGCGTCTCGGACTCGTCGAGTTCGGCGTGGCTGCGGCTCGAGGCGTTCGCGCGGAAGCCGCGGACCCGCATGCGCACCACCTCGTCGTCCCACATACCCTCGGCAAGGTGCGCCGGGTGTGTGCAGTTGAGCCCGTAGTAGCCCGGGTACCAACCGGAGTCCAGGTCCACAGCGGCGATGGCCTCGCTGACACTCTCCCCGCTCGCGAGCCGGCCGTCGGTCTCGACCGTGAACGAGATCGCGACGGGCATTCCCACCGCCTGGGCGGCGCGGGTGATGCCG
>JAJAZI010000317.1 GCA_026785785.1 Microbacteriaceae bacterium | reverse complement strand
TGCTTGGACAGGTCGTCGAAGATAATGAGAACGTGCTTGCCAGCGTACATCCAGTGCTGGCCGATGGCCGAGCCGGTGTACGGGGAGAGGTACTTGAAGCCGGCGGGGTCTGAGGCGGGGCTCGCGACGATCGTCGTGTACTCCATTGCTCCGGCTTCCTCGAGCGCGGCCTTGATGCCGGCGATCGTGGAGCCCTTCTGGCCGATGGCTACGTAGATGCAGCGAACCTGCTTGTTGACGTCGCCGGACTCCCAGTTGGCCTTCTGGTTGATGATCGTGTCGAGCGCGATGGCCGTCTTGCCGGTCTGGCGGTCGCCGATGATCAGCTGGCGCTGGCCCCGGCCGATCGGGATCATGGCGTCGATTGCCTTGATTCCGGTCTGCATGGGCTCGTGCACACTCTTGCGCTGCATGACGCCGGGCGCCTGGAGCTCGAGGGCACGGCGCCCCTCGGAGGCGATCGCGCCGAGGCCGTCCATGGGCTCGCCCAGCGGGTCGACGACGCGACCGAGGTAGGCGTCTCCGACAGGCACCGACAGCACCTCGCCGGTGCGGGTGACCTCCATTCCCGCCTCGATTCCGGTGAACTCGCCGAGCACGACGACACCGATCTCGTTCTCGTCCAGGTTCTGGGCGAGTCCGAGCGTGCCGTCGGCGAACTTGATGAGCTCGTTGGCCATCACGCCGGGGAGTCCCTTGACGTGCGCGATTCCGTCTCCTGCGTCGGTGACGTAACCGACTTCGGTCGTCGCCGCCTTGCTGGGGTCGTAGGCCTTGACGAATTCCTTGAGGGCATCGCGAATCTCATCGGGGCTGATGGTGAGGTCTGCCATTGTGTTCCTTACTCCTGAAGTGTGCACACGCGCTAGCGAGCGAGTTGAAGTCTGAGGTCGTTGAGCTTTGTCGCGACGCTGCCGTCGATGACATCGCCGCCAATCTGCACGCGCACGCCGCCGATGAGATCGGCGTCGATTCGCGAATTGATGCGCAGCTTGCGCCCGTATCGTAAGGCGAGCTGCGCGCCGAGGCGGTCGAGTTGCTCTGCAGCGATGGGCGTGGCGGAGGTGACAGTCGCCACTAGAAGCCCGGCCTGATCGGCGACAACCGCTGTCGCGAAGCGAAGGAGCTCACCGATGCGCCGCCCGCGCGGTTGCCGCACGAGATGGCTCAGGATCGCGACAGTCTGATCGCTCGCCTTACCGCTAAGCAGTCTGTCGACCAACCTAGCCTTCGATTCTGACGAGCCCAGCTTGCTGCCCACCGCGAGCTCGAGCTCGGAGTCGGAGTCGACCGCACGCTCGAAGGCGAACAGCTCCGCCTCCAACGAGACATCGGTGGGAGCCGACTCCGCGAGTGCGCGGATGCCGACCTCCTCGATGCCGGCGAGTAGATCGGTGCCACTCGACCAACGGCCGGCGACGATCGACTCAAGCAGCGCCCGCGCGTCGGGGGTGAACGAATCGAACAGCGACCGCACGAGTGCGGTCTTGACCTCGGTCGCGGACGAATCGTCAGCGAGAGCGGCACGCAATTGCGCAGATCCGCCGATAACACGACCGGCGTCGAGGAGTTGCTCCCCCGTGGCCAGTTCTGGCGTGCCCGGCAGAGCACCGAGCACGCCGATAGTCGACGCCAGTGCCTCTCTCGTTGCTGCTCCCATTGTGGCTATGCCTTCGCCTTCTCGCCCGCGGCGTACTGCTCGGACTCTTCGAGCTCGGCGATGAAGCGATCCACCATCGCGGACGCCTTGGCGTCGCCCGACAGGCTCTCCCCAATGACTCCGGATGCGAGGTCGATCGCGAGCGATCCGACCTCCTGGCGCAAGGATGCGACGGCCGCCTGGCGCTCGGCCTCGATCTGCGCGTGCGCCATGGCGGTGATGCGGGCAGCCTCCAGGTGGGCCTGCTGCTTGAACTCCGCGAGGATCTTCACGCCTTCGGCCCGAGCAAGCTCACGGATCTTCACGGCCTCAGCGCGCCCTCCGGCGAGTTGCTGATTGTACTCGGTGAGGGCGGCAGCGGCTTCAACCTGCGCGCTCTCCGCTTTGGCGATGCCACCCTCGATGACCGCAGCGCGGTCGTCAAGGATCTGACGGAATCGCGGGATCGCGAACTTCACAAAGAACACCATCACGACGACGAATACGAACGCCGACCAGATGATGTCGTAATCGGCTGGCAGGAACGGGTTGGTTTCTGCTGCCATGACGAGCTCAGGCATCGTGGTGGTCCTTAGACGAAGATGAAGAATACGGCAACACCGATGAACGCGAGGAGCTCGGTGAATGCGATTCCGAGGAACATGGTGACCTGGAGGCGGCCGGCGAGTTCGGGCTGGCGGGCCATCGCCTCGACGGTCTTGCCAGCGACGATACCGATACCGATACCGGGGCCGATCGCGGCGAGTCCGTAGCCCACGGTCGCGATGTTGCCGGTGATCTCCGCGAGAATCATGTTGTCCACTATGTGTTTCCTTTCAATCGAAAAACGGCGTCGGTCGACGCAGTCAGTGTGTCAGTGCTCTTCAGACACGGCTTGTTGCACGTACACCGCGGTCAAGAGGGTGAAGATGTAGGCCTGGAGAATGAACACGGCGAGTTCGACGAGCGTGAAGACGAACCCGAATGCAAGGGTGCCGATTCCGAAGAGGCCGACCCATCCGCCGGCGCTGAAGAAGAGGAAGTTGGTGGCTCCGAAGCACAGCACGAGGAGGAGGTGACCGACCATCATGTTGAGCAGGAGCCGCAGGGCGAGCGAGATCGGCCGCACGATGAAGATGTTGATGAATTCGATCGGCGCCAGCAGGATGTAGATCGGCCACGGCACACCGGAGGGGAACAGAGAGTTCTTGAAGAATTTGCCGGCGCCGATCTCTTTGACGCCCGCGTAGATGAACACCACGTAGGCGACAAGCCCGAGCACGAGCGGCATGCCGATCAGGGCGGTTCCGGAGATGTTCAACGCGGGGATGACGCCGGTGATGTTCATCGCGAGGATCCCGTAGAAGAGACCAGCGAGAAGTGGCAGGTAGCGGCGACCGAGGTTTTCGCCGAGGATCTGGTCGGCGATCTGCACCTGCACGAAGCCCAGCGCGAGTTCCGCGACGCTCTGGCCGCGGCCGGGAACGAGCTTGGCCTTGCGCAGCGCGAGCCAGAACAGCAGCAGCATGACGGTGATCGCCAAGAGACGCACCAGAATGATGCGGTTGATTTCAAACGGCGTGCCTTCGAAGAACAGTGCCGGGAGTCCGAGAAACTCACCGATGCCCGGCGCGGAGAATCCGCCGTCTTCGGTGCTCATGGGAACCAGCAGGTTCACAGCGTTAGATAACAGCGCTATCTCCTGTTTCAGTGAGGACGCACATTGGCGACAGTAGGGGCATTGTGGCTATCGGCCCGGTGACCAGCACTGTCCCAGGAGATGACGCCAGTTTATCAACAGGATTCTCGCTGCGACTAATCGGTGCGCCGCATCGGGCGCGGCGGATCGCGTCACGGGGCAGTCTCGTCCTGCACGGTGGGCAGGACGGCGTCGCCGACGTAGCCCAACCGGGAGCGGTAGACCACGATGATGTCGATGAGCATGGTGCCGACGGCTCCGGCGATGACGGTGAAGAACAGCACCAGCGGCTGCACGAATGCGGCTTCGCGCAGCAACGCGAGGATCACGATGAAGATGAGGATCTTGAGCAGCCACGAACCCATCACGATTCCGAAGAACGCCGCAATGTCGTAGCGCATCGCCCCGATGATGCTCAGCGCGGTGACCGACGCGAAGACGATGGCGAGGCCGGTTCCGATGAGGGCGCTGATCAGCCCGTCGGTGGAGGCGAAGACGAACCCGAGCCCACCGCCGACGAGGGCGATGGCGATAGCGAGGAATCCGGTGTACCGGAGGACATCCGTCAAGATCTTCTGGGCGTTCACTGGGATTCCTTCGTTTCGGGTCGGGGGGCGCGGCGCTGCAGATCGAGCGCCTGCAGCACAGCCGCCTCGGCGGCCGCCCGCTGCGGGGAATAGTCGTTGTCGCGATCGTTGAGCGCACCGGCATCCAGAGGGTCGTAGCGTTCGGCGTGGGACTGGAGGGCCTCGGCCGCACTGGCTCGCTGGGCGGCGGCCTCGAGCGCCTTGCGCCGGGTCAGCGGGGCAAGGGTGAACAGGGAGCAGATGACGAGTCCAACGACGATGAACGCGACCGCCCACCACGGCGGCACGAAAAGGAAGATGAGAAAACCGACCGCGATGACCGCGGTCCACGCGTAGAAGATCAGCACGGCGTGGAAGTGGCTGTGGCCCATGTCGAGCAGGCGGTGGTGAAGGTGTTTTCGGTCGGCGCTGAACGGTGACTTGCCGGCGCGCAGCCGTCGGAACACCGCAAGCCCGAAGTCGAGCAGGGGCACCACGAGCACGGCGAGCGGGAGGAGGATCGGGATGAAGGCGGGGAGCAGCTGGCGGCCGGAGATCGCCGAGCCGGTGTCGACCTGGCCGGTGACCGAGACCGCGGATGCCGCCATCAGCAACCCGACCAGTAGTGCGCCGGAGTCACCCATGAACATCTTCGCGGGATGCCAGTTGACCGGCAGAAACCCGACGCAGGCGCCGATGAGGATCGCGCTGATCAGGGAGGCAAGGTTGAAGAACTCCGACTGGTAGGTGCGGTCGGTGATGATGAAGCTGTACATGAAGAACACGATGTTGGCGATGAGCACGACGCCGGCGACGAGCCCGTCGAGGCCGTCGATGAAGTTGATGGCGTTCATCACGAGCACGACGGCGACCACGGTGAGGACGAGTCCGAGCACGGGTGGCACCACCGTCACTCCCCCGATCGGGAGGGTGAGTAGCTGCACCCCCTGCCAGACGAGGATTCCGGCGGCGATCATCTGGCCGGCGAGCTTGGTCATCCAGTCGAGGTCCCACAGGTCGTCGGCGACACCGATCAGCACGATGATGAGGGCCGCGCCGAGGATCGCGACGACACGGGCGGGATCGGCGAAGATCAATGAGAACTGGGCGGTCTGTGACGAGACCCAGAAGGCGGTCACAATTCCGATGAACATCGCGACGCCGCCGAGCCGGGGCGTCGGGCTCGTGTGCACATCGCGGTCGCGGATCGAGGAGGAGTACAGGTGGTACCGCTGGCTGAGCTTGAGGATGGCGACCGAGAGGACCAGCGTGATGACTGCCGCGACGCCGGCGGCGAGCACGTAGTAGGTGATGCTCACGAAGGCCTTCGGCCGGGGGCGGCAGAATCGACAGCAGCATCAGGGTCGGCGGCGTCGTCAGCGTCGGCAGACCCGGCGGCGGCGTCAGCGTCGGCAGACCCGGCGTCAGCAGACCCGGCCCCGGCAGCGCCGGGGTCGGCAGCGGGGTCGGCAGAATCGACCGCAGCATCCGACTCGGCGGGGGCGGACGAGGGAGCGTTCGAATCCGCCGCCATCTTCCATTCGGCGATCGCCGCGTGGATGGCCTCGGGGGGGATGACTCCGGCGCGGACGATCTTGAGCTCGCCTCCGGGGCGCAGCAGGCCGGTCGCGTCGACGATGGTGGAGCCGGTTCCGGGCGCGGCGAACTCGCTGTAGTCGGCGCCCGTCTCGCCGCCGTCGAGGTAGACGGACACGCTCGAGCCCAGCATCCGCTCAGCCTCGGCGACCGTC
>JAJAZI010000316.1 GCA_026785785.1 Microbacteriaceae bacterium | reverse complement strand
GGCAGCCGCGAGCGCCGCGACGTAGCCGTGCCATTGCTCCGCCGCGAGGGCGACATCGACGGGGGTGCGCTCGATGTGGGTGATCTCCCCGCGCGCGAGAGTGGCTGCGGGCGGGCGGACGAGCGCCCGGAGGGCCGGGGCGATGATCTCGGACATGCTGCGACCCTACCCACCTGCGGGCGGCGCGACGCAGCGGCAACGAATATCGTCGTAATCTTGGCGTTCCACAGGTGTTTTGAGTAGTTTTAACTCATGCACACGACGGTATTCGAGAGAAACGCGCCGCGCGCATCCGCGATCGACCATGCCATCACCGGCGTGCGCCACTCGCCCTTCTGGCTCGAGGATGCCGCGGCGGCCGCGTATCCCCGCCTCACCGGCGCGCTCGAGTGCGATCTCGCCGTGGTCGGTGCCGGCTATTGCGGGCTGTGGACCGCGATCAAAGCCAAGCGCGCCGATCCCTCCCGCCGCGTCGTGGTGCTCGAGGCGAAGACCGTCGGCTGGGCCGCATCCGGTCGCAACGGCGGCTTCGTCGAGGCGAGCCTGACCCATGGCGAGGACAATGGCGCGTCCCGGTTCCCCGCCGAGATCAACCGGCTGAATGAACTCGGGCTGGCGAACCTCGACGCGATCGAGGCGACAATCGCCGAGCTCGGCGTCGACTGCGACTGGGAACGGAACGGCGCGATCGACCTCGCCGTGGAGCCGTACCAGTTGGAGGCACTGCGCGGCGAGCTCCGGCCCGACCAGGTCTTCCTCGACGCCGACACGCTCGCCCGCGAGGTGCGCTCCCCCACCTACCTGGGCGGGGTCTGGAACACCCGCACCTCCGCGCTCGTGCATCCCGGCAAGCTCGCCACCGAGCTCGCGCGCGTCGCGACCGAGCACGGCGTCGAGATCTTCGAGCACAGCAAGGTCAATGCCGTGGTCACCCGCGATTCCGCGCTCGTCTCGCTGCCCACGCGCCACGGGAAGGTGCTCGCCGTCTCCGTCGCACTCGCGACGAACGTCTTCCCGTCGCTGCTGCGCCGCAACCGACTGCAGACGGTTCCCGTCTACGACTACGTGCTGATGACCGAGCCGCTCTCCGCGGAGCAGCTCGCGTCGATCGGCTGGTCGAACCGGCAGGGACTCGGCGACGGCGCCAACCAGTTCCACTACTACCGGCTCAGCGCCGACAACCGCATCCTGTTCGGCGGGTACGACGCGATCAACCACTTCGGGCAGCGGGTCGACCCGCGCTATGAGAACCGGGAAGACTCGTACCGCAGGCTCGCGAGCCACTTCCTGACGACGTTCCCGCAGCTGGCGGGCATCCGCTTCTCGCACCGCTGGGCTGGCCCCATCGACACGAGCACCCGGTTCTGCGCGTTCTTCGGCACCGCACGGCAAGGCAGGGTCGCCTACGCGGCCGGCTTCACCGGGCTCGGCCTGGCGAGCACCCACTTCGCCGCCGACGTTATGCTCGACCTGCTGTCGGGCGTTCAGACGGAGCTCACCGAGCTCGAGATGGTGCGCTCCCGCCCGCTGCCGTTCCCGCCCGAGCCGGTCGCGTCAATCGGCATCCAGCTGACCCGGTGGTCGCTCGACCGCGCCGACCACAACAGGGGCCGCCGCAACCTGCTGCTGCGCGGACTCGACGCGGTTGGCCTCGGCTTCGACTCCTGAGGGAGGAGGCAACTCGTCGGGTGGCGACAGGTCCCGCGGCCCGCTCCACGCATCCGCGCGCCGCACTTCACCACACCACACCGTGCCGCACCACGCAACACCGCGCCGCGCCGCGCCAGACCGCGCCGCGCCGCGCCAGACCGCGCCAGACCGCGCCGCGGTCCCTGCCCCTGCCGCTGCCTCTGCCGCTGCCGCTGCCGAGCAGCGCACCTCCTCGCAGTACACCGCAACTCAGGAGAAACGGCGACTCGCCGTCTCACGCCCCCTTGAAACGCGGCGGGTCCGCAGAAACTCCTGCCGTACGTGCGGGGGAAGCCGGATGCCGCAATCCATGGGTCACCAGCGCCACGAAACAACCGCAGAAACTCCTGCGGTACGTGCGGGGAAGCCGGATTCCGGAGTCCACGGGTCACCGGCGCCACGAAACAGCCGCAGAAATTCCTGCCGTACGGCGACCGAGACGGGGAGCACCAGCTCCAGCCTGACCGCCCGACCACGACCGCTCGGTCGCAGCCGGACCGACAATCCCTAATGGTAGAAGTGGCGCTCGCCCGTGAAGTACATGGTCACACCGGCCTTCACGGCCGCGTCGATGACCTCCTCGTCGCGCACCGACCCGCCAGGCTGCGCGATCGCCTTCACGCCGGCCTTGAGCAGGATCTCGCGCCCGGCGGCGAAGGGGAAGAAGGCGTCGGACGCCGCGACGCTGCCCGCCGCGCGGCCGCCCGCGCGGCTCACGGCGAGCTGGCAGGAGTCGACCCGGTTGACCTGGCCCATGCCGACGCCGACCGATGCGCCGCCGGTGGCGAGCAGGATCGCGTTCGACTTGACGGCGCGTACCGCGCGCCAGGCGAACTCGAGGTCGGCACGGGTGGCGGCATCCGCCTCGGCGCCGGCGACGAGCTGCCAGCCGGCAGAGGAAAAGTCGCCGAAGAGGTCTGGGTCCTGCACGAGCAGCCCGCCGGAGATCTGGCGGAACTCGCGGTCGTCGCGACGGTATCCGTCGGGCAGCTGCAGCAGACGGAGGTTTTTCTTCGACCCGAGCACCACGAGGGCGGCCGGCTCGAACCCGGGCGCGATGACGACCTCGGTGAAGATGTCGCGCACCTGCTCCGCCATTGCGAGCGTTACGGTGCGGTTGGCCGCGATGACGCCGCCGAACGCCGAGACGGGGTCGCACTCGTGGGCGCGGATGTGCGCTGCGGCGATGGAGCCGCTCGAGCCGCCGGCAACGGCGATCCCGCACGGCTGGGCGTGCTTGATGATCGCGACGGCCGGCTCCGAGAAGTCGTACGCTGCACGCACGGCGCCGTCGGCATCGACATAGTTGTTGTACGACATCTCCTTGCCTTGCAGCTGGGTCGCCTGGGCGACGCCGGGCCACTCGCGGGTGTAGAGCGCGGCGGCCTGATGCGCGTTCTCGCCGTAGCGCAGAACCTGCTTCAGCTCGTAAGTCGCGGAGACGGATGCGGGGAACGCGGCGTCCTGCACCGGGTGCGCCGCGCGGATGCCGATGTTCGCGGCGAAGAACTGGGCCACCGCGGTGTCGTAGGCGGCGGTGTGGGCGAACGCATCGCCGGCAAGGCGCTGGCGCTGCGCGAGGGTCGTGCCGCCGAGGGTCACGGCCTTGATGATCTGCGGGTAGCTCGCGGGCGAGACCGCGATCGCCACGTTGGCGTAGTTCTTTGCCGAGGCTCGCACCATCGCGGGGCCGCCGATGTCGATCTGCTCGACCGCGACGTCGCCCGTGACCCCGGAGGCTACGGTCTCCACGAACGGGTAGAGGTTCACGACGACAAGCTCGAACGGGCGGATGCCGAGCTCGGCGAGTTCGCTCTCGTGGCTCGCGAGGCGCAGGTCGGCGAGGATTCCGGCATGGATTGCGGGGTGCAGCGTCTTCACTCGCCCGTCGAGGGACTCGGGGAACCCGGTGACCTGGCCGACCTCGGTGACCGCGTGGCCGGCATCCGCGATCGTCTTCGCGGTCGACCCGGTCGACACGATCTCGACTCCGGCGCCGGCGAGGGCGGCGGCGAGCTCAAGCAGCCCGGTCTTGTCGCTCACCGAGATGAGCGCGCGGGTGATCGGGATCGCGTCGCGCTCCCGGTAGTCGGACGGGGCGTGACTGGGGGCACTCATGAGTTGGATAGCTCCTCGAGGTTGACGGTTCCGTTGGCGATGTCCAGCACGGCCTGCACAAGCAGTTCGCGTTCGACGAGTTTGATGCGGTCGTGGAGAGTCTGTTCGGTGTCGTCCGGCTCGATCGGCATGCGCCGCTGGGCGATGATCGGTCCGCTGTCGACGCCGTTGTCGACGACGATGACGCTCGCGCCGGTCTCGGCTACACCGGCCGCGATGGCGTCGCGCACGCCGTGCGCACCCGGGAACTCCGGGAGGAAGGCCGGATGCGTGTTGATGAGCCGGGGGGCGAGCGCCCCGACGACGCGGCGCGGGAGCAGGCGCATGAAGCCGCTGAGGATCACGAGGTCGGGGTTCCAGAACTGCACCTGCTCGAGCAGCTCATCGCCCCACGCATCGCGGTCGGCATAGCTCGTGAAGGGCACCGTGAACGACGGGATTCCGAACGCCTCGGCATGCTCGAGACCATCGGCTTGGCGGTCGGCTCCGATCGCCACGATCCGGGCCGGGTACTCGGCATCTTCGGCCGCTTCGAGGAGGGAGCGGAGGTTGGATCCCGCGCCGGAGATCAAAACAACCAGTGACAGCACCCGCCCAGCCTAGCGACACCCACGGGTGCGGCCTTCACCGGGCGCCGGCTGGATGGTTCGTCAGGGGGTCTGCCGCACGATCGCGATCTCCTCGGTGGCCGCGTCCGGTTCGGCGGCGGCGGGCTTCGGAACGGCTGCGCCGGGTTTCTGCTCGGCGGAGTCGTACTGTGCGGGAGAGCGCTGTGCGGGAGAGCACTGTGCGGGAGAGCACTGTGCGGGAGAGCGCTGTGCGGAGTCCCGCTCCGCGGCATCCGACCCGGCGGAGTCCCGCCCTGCAGCATCCGACCCGGCGGAGTCCCGCCCTGCGGAGTCCGACCCGGCGGAGTCCCGCCCTGCAGCATCCGACCCGGCGGAGTCCGGCCCTGCGGCGTCCCGCTCGCCGGCCTCCGGCCGCACCCGGTCCGTTTCATCCGGCCAGTAGCTCCAGCGCGGGGGCCGCGCGG
>JAJAZI010000315.1 GCA_026785785.1 Microbacteriaceae bacterium | reverse complement strand
TTGCGGACGAAGTCCTTCTTGCCCTCGGTGGTGGTGATGTCGAGGGTGTTCTCGGTCATGCGACGGATGTACTTGACCTCGAACTCCTCCTTCTTCGCCATCGACGGGATCTCGACGTGCGAGGCGTAGGCGGCCTCGCGGTCGATCGGGAAGGTCTCGAGCACGTACTCGAACGACATGCAGTGGTTGGCCTCTTCCCACATCTGCTTCGCGAGATACAGGCTGCACTCGGCGGCGTTGACGTAGGGGTACACGCCGAAGGCGAGTGCCTTGTTGACGAGCAGCTCGTTCGGGTTGAAGTAGCTCATCAGGAAGGTGACGGCGTGGCGCTCTTCGTCGGTCATCTTCTTGAAGTCAGCGATGTCCTCGCCGAGCTGGATCTCGTTCGGGAACCAAGTGTTCGCGACGGCCTGGTCGTACAGGTCCATAGCCCACTGGTAGCGGATTGGTTTGAGGAGCAGCCCCTCCTGGAGGCCGGTGCCGAGAATGCCCATTGCTCTAGTCTTCTTTCTTGATCTGTGATTTGACAGTGAGTGGTGCGGTGCGGACTGCGGAAAGGACTACTGGCAGCTGTCGCAGTGAAGGTCGTCCATCGGGTCGACCGGTACTTCGTACTGGAATTGCTCGTTCATCAGGCGCCCGGCTTTCCGAAGCCGAAGCCCTTGCGGGGCGCCGACGGGGCGGACTCCACCACGACCGGGGCTGCTGCCGCCTCGATCGGGACGCCGGCCGGGGTCGACGACGTCGACGAGGCGCCGAAGCCCTTGCGGGCTCCCGTGCCGATCGACTCCGACTTGTTGACCTTGACCGTCGACTGCTCCGCCGTGTGGCGCGGCTTCATGTGCAGGTAGTAGGTGGTCTTCACGCCGCGCTCCCACGCCGCGAAGTAGATGTCCATCATGTCGCCGAGGTCGCGCGTCTCGAGGTACATGTTGCGACTGATGGCCTGGTCGATCCACTTCTGCGCGCGGGCCGCGACCTCGATGAAGGCGTACGGGGAGAGCTGGAAACTCGTCTTGTACGTCTCCTTCATGTGGTCGGGGATTGCGGCGATGTTCTGGATGTCGCCCTGGCTGCGCAGGATCGTCTCACGCGTCGAGTCCCAGATGCCCAGCTCCTGCAGGTCGGCCACGAGGTTGCGGTTGACCTCGAGGAACTTGCCGTTCGAGGTTGCGCGGCTGAAGATCTGCGAGAACTGCGGGTCGAGACCCGGAGTGGTGCCGGCAACGAGGCCGATGGATGCGGTTGGTGCGATGGCCATGAGGGTCGCGTTGCGCATGCCGCCCTTGACCTTCTCGCGCAGCGCATCCCAGTCGAGCCGGGTCGTGCGGTTGACCTTGATCGCCATGTCGCGGTCGGCCTCGGTCGTCGCGATGCTGTCGATCGGCACCATTCCCTTGGACCAGCCGGAGCCCTCGAAGTTCGCGTACGAGCCGCGTTCGCGGGCGAGGTTGGCGCTCTCGTCGATCGCCGCGTACGACACATGTTCCATGATCTCGTCGACCAGGTCGTACGAGGCTTCGCTCTCGTAGCTGAAGCCGAGCTTTTCGATGATGTCGGTGAAGCCCATGACGCCGAGGCCGACGGCGCGGTTCTGCTCGTTGGAGAAGTCCGCCTCCTTGACCGAGGAGCGGGTGATGTCGATGAGGTTGTCGAGCTGGCGGATTGCGAGCCGGGCGCTCTCCTCGATCTTCTTGAAGTCAACCTTGCCGTCCAGCATGTGCCGCGACAGGTTGATCGAGGCCAGGTTGCAGACCGAGACGTTGTCTTCGTCTTGCGGGAGGGTGATCTCGGTGCACAGGTTCGACAGGTGGATCGTGCCGGTGTTGTTGTTGAGGGCACGGTTGTTGATCGTGTCCTTGAAGGTGAGCCACGGGTGCGAGGTCGTCTGCAGCGAGATGAGAATCGACTTGAACTGCTCACGCGCGGTGATTCGCTTGTACATGCGCATCTGGCCGGCGTCGGCGAGGGCGACGTACTCGTTGTAGCGAGTGGAGAATTCCTTGCCGTACAGCTCGTTGAGGTCGCTGACCTCGAGCGGGTCGAAGAGGTACCAGTCGTCGTCGTTCTGCACGCGCTTCATGAACTCGTCGCTGATCCAGACTGCGGTGTTCGCGGTGCGGGTGCGACGGTACGGGTCGCCGGAGTTCTGGCGCAGGTCGAGGAACTCGGGGAAGTCGAGGTGCCAGTTTTCGATGTAGAAGCACAGCGCGCCGAACTTCTTGCCGCCGCGGCTTACCGCGCGCAGGATCGAGTCGATCGTGTGCATGAACGGGATCGGGCCGGTCGAGGTGGTGTTGTTCGAGCGGATCGGGGATCCCTGCGCGCGGAGCTTGGTGACCGACAGGCCGATGCCGCCGGTCCCCTTGGTGAGCCACATCACGTCGCGGGTGGTCTTGGCGATGTGCTCCATGTCGTCTTGCATTTCCATGACGAAGCAGTTCGCGAGCTGCGGGTAGATCGTGCCCGCGTTGACGAGGGTTGATCCGGCCGCGAGGTACTCGAGGGTCGACATCTTCTCGTAGAACGCGATCGCGTGCTCGGTGGGGTTCGCCTCGTTGAGCGAGAGGCCCATTGCGATGCGCATCCAGAAGTACTGCGGAACCTCGAGGGCGTCGCCATTGCGGCCCTTGATTCCGTAGCGGTTGTTGAGGGTGACGACACCGATGTACTTGAGCAGCTCGTCGTGCGCGGGCTCGAGGGCCTGGCTGAGCTTCTCGAGGTCGAACATTTCGACGAGGCGGGAGTCGAGGAGCTTCTCATCGACGCCGCGGGTGATATTCGCGGCGAAGTGCGAGGCGTGGAGGAACTTGAGCTGCTCGGCCGACTCGTAGTCGCCGAGAACGCGCTTGTAGATGGTCTTCAGCAGCAGGCGGGCGGCGACCGTGTCGAACGCCGGGTCGTCCTTGACGTTCTGCAGGGCAACCTGAATGACGGCCTCGTCGAGCTGCTGCGTCGTGATGCCGTCGAACAGGGTGATTTCCAGCTCGGACGCGATCTGCGTGACCCACGCGATGTTGTCGTCGAGCCCGGTTGTCGCGTGCTCGATTGCGAGGTTGATCTTGTTCGCGTCATACGGCTCACGCTGTCCGTTGCGCTTGATTACTGTGATCTCCACCAAAACTCCCTTACGACCCCGACGAATGCCTGCATACAGGCCCATTCTTGCCTGCGACCGATATACCGGTCAGGCGTTGTTACCACTATATATCGGGGGTCTGACAATGGGCTAACCCTAGATGTAGTGGGCGTGTCCTCCACAGGTGTGTATAACTTCGCCGACTTATGCACAGCCAGATCGTGCCACCAGCCGCCGACATTCCCGTCTTTTCCGCCCGATAGGCTGACTGGTTGTGAGTAGTTACGCGAGCCTGTTGAAGTCCCCCGGGGTCGCCCGCATCATCGCTGCACAGCTCACGGCCAGGTTCCCGTTCGGGATGCTCTCCCTCGCCCTGCTCCTGCACGTCGAGCACGTGCACGATTCCTACGCCGCGGCGGGCCTCGTCCTCGCCGCGACGAGCATCGGCCAGGCCATCGCCGGGCCGCTCACGAGCCGGTGGATGGGGCGCTGGGCGATGCGCCCGGTGCTGATCCTCACGTCAGTCCTCTGCACAGCATCCATCGTCACGATCGCCCTCGTCGAGATGCCCGTTCCCCTGTACATGGCGATCGGCCTGATCGCGGGACTGAGCATGCCGCCCGTGCAGCCGGCCGTGCGCACGATCTATCCGAAGATGGTCAACTCCCGCCAGCTCACCCCGCTCTTCTCCCTCGACGCCTCGGCGCAGGAGATCATCTGGGTGCTCGGCCCGGTCATCACGGTGTTCCTCGCGGTGCAGATCAGCACCGTCACGGCGATTCTCACCGCGATGGGCATCCTCGTCGTCGGCTCGACTTGGTTCATCTCCTCGCCCGAGGTCGGCCGGGTGCGCATCCCTCTCAGCCGCCGCAAGCTCGGCGCCGTGCTCGGCAGGCCGCCCGTGCTGCTCGCCACCGTCACCGGATTCCTGCTCATCGGCGCGTGCGCGGCGGTCGAGGTCGGCGTGGTGGCGGCGTTCGGCGAGGGCGGGTCGGAATCGGGCATCATCCTCGCGATCTTCGCGATCGGGTCTCTCATCGGCGGTCTCTCCTTCGGCCACCGGCCGATCGGGCCGGCCGCGCTCGCGATGCGGATGCTCGGGGTGGCGATCGGCCTGTCCCTCGCGATCGTGAGCCTCAATTTCTGGTGGCTCGCGCTCACCATGTTGATCGCCGGGGTCGGCATCGCGCCCGCCCTCGCGGTCATGTTCGCGATCGTGTCGGCGAGCGTGAAGTTCAGCGAGACCGCGGAGGCCTACGGGTGGGTGGGCACCGGCCAGCTCATCGGCGCCGCAATCGGTTCTGCCATCGCCGGCTTCGTGATCGACGCCTCGGGGGCGCCGGGCGCCTTCGTCGTCGCGGCGGCCTTCGCGATCGGCGGCGTCATCGTGGCGACGGTGTTCCGCCGCTGGCACCCCGACCTGCGGAACCGCGACGCGAGCCCGATCCCCGACACCGAACCAATCGCGGTTCAGCCG
The DNA here is from genome assembly GCA_026785785.1 of Microbacteriaceae bacterium. Lineage (GTDB taxonomy): Bacteria > Actinomycetota > Actinomycetes > Actinomycetales > Microbacteriaceae > Marisediminicola. The sequence continues at coordinate 2,005 of JAJAZI010000315.1, read as the reverse complement.
AGCTGAGCGGAACCGGGGCTGGCGCAGATTCGGACTGGCGCGGAACCAGACTGACGCTGAACGGGCACGCCTCTTCTCGTGACCTAGCTGGGGAAGTACTGTGGATTCATGTCAGACCACGTCGAGAGCGCCGCCCGCAGCGCCAGCCGAAGCCGCCCCTTTCAGATTGGCGCCCGGCTGGGATACGCCGTCAACGGCTTGCTGCACGTTCTGATCGGCGCCATCGCGATCGGCATCGCGCGCGGAGCGGGCGGCGAGGCCGACGCATCCGGGGCCCTCAGCGGTCTTGCCTCGACTCCCGGTGGCGTCTTCGTGCTCTGGACGATTGTCGTCGGCCTCACCGCGCTCGGACTGTGGCAGGTCACGGAGGCCATCCTTGTGCCCTCGCCCGATCCCAAGCGCAAGTGGGGCCACCGCGCGATCGAACTCGGCAAGGCGGTGGTGTACCTCGCGATTGCCGGAGCGGCCCTCGGCTTCGCGATGGGCGGCTCGTCCGACTCCGGCGGCGACGCCCAGGGTCTCACCGCCACACTGCTCGCGACTCCGGGCGGGATCGTCGTGCTCGTGATCGTCGGCCTGGCAGTCTGCGTGGTCGGCGGAGTCTTCGTGGTGATGGGCATCGGGAAGAAGTTCACTAAGGACCTGACCGTTCCCTCGGGAACCGTTGGCCGCGTGGTTGTCGGGCTCGGCGTCGTCGGCTACGCCGCCAAGGGAATCGCGCTCGGCGTCGTCGGAATCCTGTTTCTCGTGGCCGCCTTCACCGTGGACGCGAGCGAGTCCACCGGTCTCGACGGCGCACTCAAGGCTCTCGTCGAGCTGCCGTTCGGTCCGGCAATCCTGATCGTCGTCGCCATCGGCCTGATCGCCTACGGGCTGTACAGCTTCGTGCGGGCGCGGCGAGCGCGGCTGTAGCCCCGCCGCCACTGGAGCCGCTCGCGTGCACTCTGGCCACAGCAAGCCGACTAATAATGGTCTGATGACAACTGAGCCCGTATCCCCCGTTCTGACGATGAACGATGGCCGTGTCATCCCCCAGCTCGGCCTCGGCGTGTACAAAATCGCCGACGAACAGGCGGCGGATGTCGTCCAGGCGGCGATCGACGCCGGCTATCGGCACGTCGACACGGCGACCCTGTACGGCAACGAGATCGGCGTCGGCGAGGGGATGCGCCGCTCGGGCGTTCCCCGTGAGGAGCTGTTCGTGACCACGAAGGTCTGGCAGGACGACCACGGGTTCGACAACACCCTGCGCGCGTTCGAGGAGAGCCGCCAGAAGCTCGGTCTCGACTATGTCGACCTCTACCTGATTCACTGGCCGGCCCCGAAACGCGGCCTCTACGTCGAGACGTGGCGCGCGCTCGAGAAGCTGCGCTCCGACGGGGTCGTCCGCTCGATCGGTGTCTCCAACTTCCACACCCACCACCTCGACCGGCTGCTGGCCGAGACGGCGGTCGTTCCCGTCATCAACCAGGTCGAGCTACACCCGTGGCTGCCCCAGCGGGAGGTGCGCGCCTACGGCGACGTGAACGGGATCCTGACCGAGGCGTGGTCGCCGCTGGCCCGCGGGCGGGTGCTCGGCAACCCGGTGCTCGACACCATCGCGGTGAAGCACTCCGTCTCCCCCGCCCAGGTCGTCATCCGCTGGCACCTGCAGCAGGGCATCGTCGTGATCCCCAAGTCGGTGACGCCGGACCGCATCCGCCAGAACGCCGACGTGTTCGGCTTCGAGCTGGATGACGACGACCTCGCGGCCATCGACGGACTCGAGTCGGGCGAACGCACGGGTCTCGACCCCGACGACAACAACTGACCCGGATCGGCGACGCCCGCGGGGTCACTGCAGCGGCGTGATCCCCGGGGGCTCGATCGGCCCGACAGGGAGGTCTCCGTTGTCGACGTCCTCGGCGTTGGGGAGCGTCATCAGGAACCGGAAGAACACGACGCTCGCGACGAACGCGACCCCGCCACCGACGAGGAACGGCACGGTGAGGTCGATGCGGCCGAG
>JAJAZI010000314.1 GCA_026785785.1 Microbacteriaceae bacterium | reverse complement strand
GGCGACCCGCGCCGACGGGCAGCCGCCGTTCTCCGACCAGTCCCTCGTGGACCTGCGCGCGGGGGCGAGGCTCGGCACCGCCATCGAGATCGACGGCGAGATCTCTGGCATCTCGATAATGACCACGGATGCGGAGCCGGCGGAAGCCGAAATCGTCGTGGGCCCGGCCTATCGACGCCGCGGGCTCGGCGGGCGCCTGCTCGCGGATGTGCTGGCCCGGGCGGGGGGCAATGCATTGATCTGGGCCCACGGCGACCACCCGGACGCCCGCAGTCTCGCCGCCCGTGCTGGCCTCGATCCGGTGCGCGAACTGCTGCAGCTTCGGCTGAGTCCGGTGCGCGCGCCGGGCGGCGCCACCGAGGTGCGCGCCTTCCGCCCCGGCCGCGACGACGCCGAGTGGCTCGCACTCAACGCGCTGGCCTTCGCCGACCACGCCGAGCAGGGTACCCTCGGCCAGGCCGACCTCGACGCACGCAAAGCCGAGTCCTGGTTCGACCCCGCCGACTTCCTGATCGCCTCGGGCGACGACGGCACGATGGTCGGATTCTGCTGGCTCAAGGTCGAAGGTGGGATCGGCGAGTTGTACGCCGTCGGAGTCTCTCCCGCTGGCCAGGGCCGGGGCCTCGGCCGGGGCCTCGTCGCCGCCGGTCTCCAGAGGCTCGCAGCGCGCGGCATCCGGGAGTCGAACCTCTACGTTGAGGCGGAGAACACTGCGGCCGTTGCCCTCTACCGCTCCGTCGGTTTCGTCAATCACTCGATCGACATCCAGTACGCCTCGCGGCCCTCCAACGCGAGCTGAACGGCCGTAGCCCGCGCGGTTCACGCCTCGTTAACTCATTCGCACGGGGGCGGCGGTGGCATGGTGTCATGATGGTCGCATGGACAGCGACATCTATCCGGTGGTTGCCGCCGTCGGCGCGGACTTCCTTGACGACGAGTACGACGACGAGTGGACGTGGTCCGACACTGGCGCCCTCCCGCCCGACCGGTTCCTCGATCGCGAGCTGAGCTGGCTCGCGTTCAACACGCGGGTTCTCGAGCTCGCCGAAGACCCGGACCTGCCTCTTCTTGAGCGGGCCAACTTCCTCGCGATCTTCGCCGGCAACCTCGACGAGTTCTTCATGGTGCGAGTCGCGGGCCTCAAGCGCCGGATCGTGACCGGCCTCGCCGTTCCGACGAACGTCGGCCGGGCGCCGGGCGACGTGCTCAGCGACATCGCCGCGCGCGCCCACGAGCTGCAGACCCGACACGCCGCGGCCTTCACCGAGCTGGTGAAGCCCGCCCTCGACGACGCCGGCATCCACATCGAGACCTGGGCCGACCTCGGCCCGGCCGACCGGGTGCGGGTCGAGGAGATCTTCTCGACGCAGATCTTCCCGGTACTCATGCCGCTCGCCGTCGACCCCGCACATCCGTTCCCCTACATCTCCGGGCTCTCGCTGAACCTGTCGGTGCGCATCCGCAACCCCAAGACCGACCGCGAGGAGTTCGCCCGGCTCAAGGTGCCGCCCGTGCTCGCCCGCTTCGTGCAGCTGCCGGATGACGGAAGCGGGATGCTGCGCTTCATCCCCCTCGAAGACCTCATCTCGAACCACCTCAGCCACCTCTTTCCCGGAATGGAGATCCTCGACCACCACGAGTTCCGCGTCACGCGCAACGAAGACGTGCAGGTCGAGGAGGACGAGTCGGAGAACCTCATCCAGACGCTCGAGCGCGAGCTGCTGCGGCGCCGCTTCGGCCCGCCGATCCGGCTCGAGATCACCGACGACATGGACCCGGTCACCCTCGACCTACTCGTGCGGGAGCTCGGGATTACCGATCAGGAGGTCTACCGGCTGCCCGCGCCACTCGACCTCGCCGGCCTGTTCGACATCACGAAGATCGACCGCCCCCAGCTGAAGTACCGCAAGCACGTTCCGACGACCGCGACGCAGCTCATGCCGACCGAGGCCGGCACCGGCCCCGATATTTTCGCGTCCATCGCCCGGCAGGACATCCTGCTACACCACCCCTACGAGTCGTTCGCGACGAGCGTGCAGGCGTTCCTCGAGCAGGCCGCGTCCGACCCCAACGTGCTCGCGATCAAGCAGACCCTGTACCGCACGAGCGGCGACAGCCCGATCATCGAAGCGCTCATCAACGCCGCCGAGGCCGGCAAGCAGGTGCTCGCCCTGGTCGAGATCAAGGCGAGGTTCGACGAGTCCGCGAACATCAACTGGGCCCGCAAGCTCGAAAAGGCCGGGGTGCACGTCGTCTACGGCATCGTCGGACTCAAGACCCACTGCAAGCTCGCGCTCGTGGTGCGCCAGGAGGAGGGACGCCTGCGGCACTACAGCCACATCGGTACCGGCAACTACAACCCGAAGACCTCGCGCCTGTACGAGGACCTCGGTCTGCTGACGGCGGACGATGTCGTCGGCAAGGACCTCACCCGGCTGTTCAACGAGCTCTCCGGCTACGCGATCGAGAAGAAGTTCAAGCGCCTCCTCGTCGCTCCGCTGCACCTGCGCAAGGGGCTCATCAAGGCCATCCGGGCCGAAACCGCGGCCGCGCTGGCCGGCAACCCGTCCGGTATCCAGATCAAGCTCAACTCGATTGTCGACGAGGCTGTCATCGATGCGCTGTATGAGGCGAGCAACGCCAGCGTGCCGGTGCAGATGGTTATCCGCGGCATCTGCACGCTCAGGCCGGGGGTTCCAGGGCTCAGCGAGAACATCGCGGTGCGCTCGGTCCTCGGGCGCTACCTCGAGCATTCCCGGATCTTCTCCTTCCACAACGGCGGCAACCCAACTGTCTACATCGGCAGCGCCGACATGATGCATCGCAATCTCGACCGCCGGATCGAGGCACTGGTGCGACTGACGAGCCCGGAACACCTTCGCGCCGTCGAGAGCCTCTTCTCCCTCGCCATGTCGGAGGACACCGCCGCGTGGAAGCTCGCGGGCGACGGCAACTGGACCAGGCACCATCTCGCCGCCGATGGCACCCCGCTGCGCGACATGCAGAACGTCATGATGAGGCGGATTTCCCAGCGCAAACGCCCGGGGGTGCGCCGGTGACCGTGACGGCCCCCTCCACCGTTAGTGCAGCGGGCGTCGTGTGTTGGCAGATGACCGAAGGCAAGGTGCGCGTACTGCTCGTGCACCGCGCCAACCGCGGAGACATCTCCCTCCCGAAGGGCAAGCTCGAGCCCGGCGAGTCGCTGCCGGAGGCGGCCGTGCGCGAGACGCTCGAGGAGACGGGCCTCGCGGTGGCCCTCGGGGCGCCCCTCGGCGAGACCGAGTACCCGCTGCCGACCGGTCGCGACAAGATCGTGCACTACTGGGCGGCTGAGGCGACCGCCGCGGCGATGGCCGCCGCGAGCTTCACCCCGAGCTTCGAGGTCACCTCGACCGAGTGGGTCACGCTCAAAGCGGCCCGCGCGAAGCTCAGCTACGAGCGCGATCAGGCAATCATCGACCGGTTCGCCGCGCGCGTCGAGAGCAACACGCTCCGCACCTTCGGTGTCATTGCCCTCCGGCACGGCAAGGCCGTCCCTGCAAGCTCCTGGACGGGACCGGACTCCACGAGGCCGCTCGACCACACCGGAATCGAGGATGCCAGGGCCGCGGCGCGCGCAATCGCCGCCTACCGCCCGACGAAGCTCATCAGCAGCACCGCCGCCCGCTGCATCTCCACGATCGAACCCCTCGCGACGATGCTCGGGCTCGACGTCAAGGCGACGGCCGCGATCAGCCAGGACGCCTACGAAGACGGCGTCGCCAACGTGCGCCGCGTCGTCAGCAAGCGGGTCGCCAAGCGGGAGACCGCTGTGCTCTGCAGCCACGGTCCCGTGCTTCCCGAAATCATCGACGAGATCGCCGAGTGCGCGGGAAGCGCCCGCGATGGGACGCTGCGCCGGCCGGCCTCGCTCGCGACCGGCGACTTCGCCGTCGTGCACCTCTCGATCGCAGATCCGACCGCCGGAATCGTCGCGGTCGAGGTGCACTCCCGCGCCAGCTTCTGACGCCCGCAGCGGGTGCGGCGTTCGCTGCTTGTTCACCTTCCGTTCACCAAAACAGTCGAACGTAGTAATCCGCGCTGAGTAGCGTCACGTCGTGGGCCAGCACCGGCCCGCCACAGTAACAGCACCTCCCGAAGGGAACATCGTGAATTCCACACGTCTCGGCCGCGCGGCCGTCATCGCCATGGCAGGCACCATCCTGCTCTCCTCCTGCGCCACCAACGAGGCCGGGTCCACGCCGAGCGAGTCCGACACGGGCTCCGAGCTCACCGGCACCATGGTCGGAGCGGGGTCGTCCGCCGTCGGCGCGGCGCAGGAGACCTGGATCGCCGAGTACCAGACGGCCAACGACGGTGTCACCATCAACTACGACCCCTCCGGCTCCGGAGCTGGTCGCGAGACCTTCCTCGCTGGCGGCAGCGACTTCGCGGGAACCGACCGCGCATTCAACGACGAAGAGGTCGCCGCCGGTGGCTTCGCTGCGTGCGCACCCGACAGCGGCATCGTGCAGCTCCCGCTCTACGTCTCGCCGATCGCCGTGATCTTCAGCCTCGACGGCATCGGCTCGCTCGACCTCGACCCTGCGACCATCGCGGGCATCTTCGCCGGCAAGATCACGTCGTGGGATGCGCCGGAGATCGCCGCGCTCAACGAGGGTGTCGAGCTCCCGTCGACGAGCATCACCCCGGTGCACCGCTCGGATGACTCCGGCACGACCGAGAACTTCACCGACTACCTCGGCGCCGCCGCCCCCGATGTGTGGACCTACGAGGCCGATGGCGTCTGGCCGATCGAGTCCGGCGAGGCCGCGCAGGGCACCTCCGGTGTCGTCGACGCGGTGACCAACGGAACCGGCACCATCGGCTACGCGGATGCCTCGCGCGCCGGAGACCTCGGAACCGTCGCCGTCCAGGTCGGCGACAAGTTCGTCGAGTACTCCCCCGAAGCCGCCGCGGCCATCGTGGACGCCTCGCCGTTCATCAAGGGACGCCCCGACTTCGACCTCTCGATCGAACTCGACCGCACCTCTGATGCCGAAGGCGTCTACCCGATCGTTCTCGTCGCGTACCTCGTCGGCTGCGAAACGTACCTCGACTCCGACCAGGGGGCGCTCGCGAAGGACTACTTCACCTACATGGCGAGCCCCGAGGGCCAGGCGATCGCCGCAACAGATGCCGGCTCGGCTCCGATCTCCGACGCGCTCTTCGAGAAGGTGACGGCTGCAATCGACATCATGAGCTAGTAGCGTAATCCGCATCGACTGGCTGCGGCGACCGTGTCTTCGACATGACTCGCCGCAGCCTGTCGATTGGGTCCCGCCCCTCAGCGTCCCCCCACACCCCCAGCAGACGGGCCGCAGGAAGAACCACTATGACAACAGCGATACCACGCGCGAAGGTCCGGCCCGCAGACCGTATCTTCTCCGGTAGTACCCTCTTCGCGGGAGTGCTCATCCTCGTGGCCCTCGCGGCCGTCGCCCTGTTCCTCATCGTTCAGAGCATCCCCGCACTCGTCGCCGACCCGGCCGAACTCGAGGGATCCCCGACGAGCTTCTGGGCCTATGTCGCGCCCCTCGCCTTCGGAACCGTCTGGGCCGCCGCACTCGCCCTGCTCTTCGCCTTCCCACTGTCGATCGGCATCGCCCTCTTCATCTCCCACTACGCCCCACGCCGCATCGCACAAGGGCTCGGCTACATCATCGACCTCCTCGCCGCCGTGCCGTCGGTCGTCTTCGGGCTCTGGGGCATCAAGGTACTCGCACCGTTTCTGACACCGTTCTACGACTGGCTCGTCAGCAACTTCGGCTGGTTTCCGCTGTTCGCTCCGCCCGTCTCCGGCACCGGTCGCACCGTTCTCACCGTCGCCGTCGTGCTTGCCGTGATGATCATCCCGATCATCACGGCGCTCTCGCGGGAGATCTTCCTGCAGACCCCGCGACTGCACGAGGAGGCCGCCCTCGCCCTCGGCGCCACCCGCTTGGAGATGATCCAGATAGCCGTGCTGCCCTTCGGCCGCGCCGGCATCATCTCCGCCGCGATGCTCGGGCTCGGCCGCGCACTCGGCGAGACGATGGTTGTCGCCATGGTGCTCTCGCCGGCAGTTGTGATCAGCTTCGTGCTCACGAGCTCGACGAACCCGTCGACCATTGCCGGCAACATCGCCCTGAAGTTCCCCGACGCCTACGGGGTCGGCGTAAATGCGCTCGTCGCAACGGGGCTCATCCTCTTCATCATCACCCTCGTCATCAACTCGATCGCCCGATTTATCGTCAATCGCCGCAAGGCCTTCTCTGGAGCGAACTAGTGACCACGACAGCGCCGGCACCGGCGACCACCGGCATCACGAATACGCTGACCGCGAGCCGGCTGCCCAAGTGGGCCCCGTGGGCTATCCTCGCCGGATCGTGGGCGGTCGCGGGCGGGGTCTTCGCAATCGTGATGCTCAGCGCGGGCGGCGGCTACCCCATCGTGGGCGCCGTCGTCTTCGGCACCGTGCTGTTCAACATCATGCTGTTCGTGCTCTCCTACCTCGTCGAAGGGGGCCGCCAAGCGCGCAACAGGCTCGTCACCTCCCTCGTCGTCACGGCCTTCCTGATCGCCCTGATCCCGCTGCTGTCGCTCGTCTGGACAGTGCTTGGCAATGGCATCGCCCGGTTCGACCCCGCGTTCTTCAGCCAGTCGATGCGCAACGTCGTCGGCGAAGGCGGTGGTGCCCTGCACGCCATCACGGGCACGCTCCTGATCACCGGCATGGCAACGCTCATCTCGGTTCCCGTTGGGCTGCTCACCGCCATCTACCTGGTCGAGTACGGGCAGGGCCCCCTCGCGCGGGCGATCACCTTCTTCGTCGACGTGATGACCGGCATCCCCTCGATCGTCGCCGGACTGTTCGCGTTCGCGTTCTTCTCCCTAATCACCGGCGATCCCGGCATCCGGTTCGGATTCGGCGGCGCAGTCGCGCTGTCGCTCCTGATGACCCCCGTGGTCGTGCGTTCGTCAGAGGAGATGCTGAAGATCGTGCCGAACGAGTTGCGCGAGGCCGCCTACGCGCTCGGCGTTCCGAAGTGGCTTACCATTCTCAAGGTCGTCATCCCCACCTCGATCGCGGGGATCACGACGGGCGTCACGCTGGCGATCGCCAGGGTGATCGGCGAGACCGCGCCGCTGCTCATCGTCGCGGGCTTCACGGCGAGCATGAACTACGACCTGTTCAACGACCGAATGATGACCCTGCCGGTCTTCGTCTACACCCAGTACTCCACGCCGGGTACCGACGTGCAGACCTACCTCGACCGGGCCTGGGCCGCCGCCCTCACCCTTGTGCTCATCGTCATGGCCCTCAACCTCTTCGCCAGGCTCATCGCGAGGTTCTTCTCGCCCAAGCTCGGCCGCTAACACTGCACCCGTCAGACCCAAAGGAAACCTGTGTCAAAGCGCATTGAAGTGAACGACCTCAACGTCTACTACGGCAAGTTCAAGGCCGTAGAAGACGTCACCCTCACGATCGAGCCGCGAACGGTCACGGCGTTCATCGGCCCGAGCGGGTGCGGCAAGACCACGTTCCTGCGCACGCTCAACCGCATGCACGAGGTGATCCCCGGCGCCTATGTGGAGGGCGAGGTCATGATCGACGGCAACAACCTCTACGGCCCGGGGGTCGACCCCGTGCTCGTGCGTCGCCAAGTCGGAATGGTGTTCCAGCGGCCGAACCCGTTCCCGACGATGTCGATCCGCGAGAATGTGCTCGCCGGAGTGAGGCTCAACAACCGACGGATGTCGAAGTCCGACAGCGACGGCCTCGTCGAGGGGTCGCTGCGCGGGGCGAACCTCTGGAACGAGGTCAAGGACCGCCTCGACAAGCCCGGCTCCAGCCTCTCCGGCGGTCAGCAGCAGCGCCTGTGCATCGCCCGCGCGATGGCCGTCTCACCCGAGGTCATCCTCATGGACGAGCCATGCTCGGCACTCGATCCGATCTCGACTCTCGCGATCGAGGACCTCATTGAGGAGCTCAAGAAGGACTTCACGATCGTCATCGTGACTCACAACATGCAGCAGGCGAGCCGCGTGTCCGACCGCACTGCGTTCTTCACCATCGCCGGCACCGGACAGCCCGGCAAGCTCATCGAGTACGACGACACGACGAAGATCTTCTCCAAGCCGAGCATCCAGGCGACGGAGGACTACGTGTCGGGCAAGTTCGGGTAGGCCCCCGACAGACGAATGCCCCCGCACCTCACGGGCTCGGGGGCAATGCTGTGGTGCGGGTCAGGCGTCTTCGATCAGGACGATCGGGGTCGTCGTCGGCTGCTCGGAGCCGCCCTCCGGCTCCACAGTCATGCCGACGGCACTCGCCTCGCCGATCGATCCCTCGAGTATTCGCCAGTCCTGCTCTGGCGAGGCGGTGAAGGTGCCTGCGCTGACTGCGCCGGCCTCGCCGATGTACCAGAGCTGGTAGACGCGGTCCCCGGTGAGCTCGGGGAGAGCATCGAACATCATCGCCCAACGCTGGAGCGACTCGGACCAGACGAGGGTGGCCGTTCCGCCGCCGCTCACCGGCGACTCGGAGCGTTCGACGTCGGGCGCGGCGGTCAGTTCCGCGAGGTTCGCGGCCTGTGCCATCGCGTCTTGGTAGTTCGCGTCGGTAAACTGCTGCCCGACGACCGTTCCGCCGGCAAAGAGCGCGACGGCGGCCGCGGCCGCGACGAGCATCGTTATGGGCCTGCGGTACCAACGCGCCCGTGCGCGTGCTTCGGCGCTGCGGGTGGTGCCTGCGGCGATTTCCCGGATGCTGGCCCGGTCCTCGCTCGTGGGAACGGCGTCGGCTGCCTCGGTCGGAGGCGGGGAGACGGCGACAAGCGGCGTGACCGCGGCATCCGTCTCCGCCTGCGGGGCCCGGCCGGACCCGAGCTGCGGGGTGACCGAAATCAGCGCCATGAGGTTAGCCTTGAACTCGGGCGATGGAGTCACCGGCGGAGACGCCAATCCCAGTATCGCTGCGGTGTCAGACAATTCGGTCACCTCCGTTCGGGCTTCTTCTGACTCGGCGAGGTGGCCGTCGACGGCAGCCCGCTCGGACTCGTCGAGGGCGTTGAGTGCGTACGCTCCGGTGAGGAGGTGTAGTTCATCGCGTTCGGTCACGATGCGACTCCCAGTTCGTCGCGAAGCCTGATCATGCCGTCACGAAGGCGGGTCTTCACCGTGCCGATGGGCACCTTGAGGAGCGCGGCGACCTCGCTGTGGCTGTAACCGCCGTAATACGCGAGGGAGACGGCCTGGCGCTGTAATGCAGTCAATCGCTCCATGGCCTCCTTCACCCTCTCATGCTCGATGGTAACTTCGACTGTTTCTGAAACATGATCGTACTCCGGGGCAAAGTCCCGGATTCCGACCTTGGTGTCGCGATCCCGGGAGGACTGCGACGATCGGATCCTGTCGACGGCACGCCTGTGCGTCATTGTCAGGATCCACGTTGACGCGCCACCCTTGTGCTCGTCGAAACGAGAGGCGGTCTGCCAAATCTCCAGGAATACTTCGTGGGCTACTTCTTCAGACTGCGCATGATCAATGAGCAGACGACGGATGAGACCGAGAACTCGCGGGGCAACGTTGTCATACAACAGGCTGAATGCCTGCTGATCGCCCCCCGCGATGCGATGAAGAAGCACCTCTTTCGAGACGCTCTCCGCGTCGGACGCGGAGTGCTCGCTGGGTTCACTGACGCTGGGCACGAGTCTAAGCATGCCAAACATTCCCCACAATCGCGTGCGCCGCGGGTGCACCACACTCGATTGTCATTCTCTTTATTCGAAGCAGATGCCCGATCGGATTGGTCGGCGGCGCTGATTGGTGGCAAGTACGAGGAGGAGGTGTGGCCGAACCGCAGAACGCCTCTCGGCGTGCGGCCGCTCTAGGCGGCGAATATTGGAGCCCGGGGTTACTGCGATCCGGCCATGGCC
>JAJAZI010000313.1 GCA_026785785.1 Microbacteriaceae bacterium | reverse complement strand
GCGCGGGTCGACGGTCGCCATCGGGTCGTAGAGCGCCAGCATGATGGGCGGCTGCGTCAGCGTGAACACTGTGCCGTCCCAGGTTCCCTGCACGGCGTAGCCGCCCCACCTGACGCCGCAGGCGCACTCTTCGCCCTCCACCGCAGCCCAGTCCCAGCCGACGACGGGCGGGCCGCCGCACTGTGGGGGATAGGACTGAGCGACCCCGCCGAGGCACAGCTGCGGGTCCTCGCCGTCGTTCGCCAGGACCGTTCCGACGCCGAGCACTTCGCCGGCGGCGGGGATGGTCGCCGGCGGTGCGTCGGGACCGGCGATCGACGGGGCTCCGCCGGGCGTGGTGGCGTCGGCGCATCCGGCCAGCGCTGCGAGCAGGAGGACGGGCGCGACCGTCCTGGCAAGGAATCTCATGCTTGTCATGCTGTCAGTGTGGGCGCGAAGCCGGTGTCCCGCTACCCAACGTTTCCCGGGCGTCGAGCGTCGGCCGGCGGCACCTCGTGCACGTGCGGCGCGCCTCAGCGTCGGAAATTCAGGAAGTGAGCAGACGAGCTGGCCGCTTCGCGTCGCCGACCGGTCGAGCGGATGCTCGTTTCCTGAATTTCCGACGGACGGCCGCCGTGCGGGGCGGCGCTGGGCCCGGCGCGCAGTGAGCCCGCGCCCGAACGGTGGTAATCTGATCGAATGTTCGGTCTGCTCCTCCTTAGCTGCCGCGACGAGTCCTAAAAGGCCTCCCTCGTCGCGGCGTTCGCCTATGGCTGACCATCACTAGCGAAGAGGAACTGAGACTGTGAAGAACACCCAGAAGCCATCGGCAATGCCGATCCACAAGTACCGCCCATACCACGAGACCTTCGGCGTCAACCTGACCGACCGCACCTGGCCCGACAAGCACATCACCCAGGCACCGCGCTGGTGCGCCGTCGACCTGCGCGACGGCAACCAGGCGCTCATCGACCCGATGAGCCCCGAGCGCAAGCGGATCATGTTCGACCTGCTCGTGCGCATGGGCTACAAGGAGATCGAGGTCGGCTTCCCGAGCGCGAGCCAGACTGACTTCGCCTTCGTCCGCAGCCTCATCGACGGCGGTCTGATCCCCGATGACGTGACGATCCAAGTGCTGACCCAGGCCCGCGAGTCGCTCATCAACCGCACCTACGAGTCGATCGCCGGCGCGAAGAAGGCGATCGTGCACCTCTACAACTCGACGAGCGTGCTGCAGCGCGACGTCGTGTTCCGCACCGACAAGCAGGGCATCATCGACATCGCACTCGAGGGCGCGCGGCTGTGCAAGGCGGCGGAGAAGACCATCCCGCAGACCGAGGTCTTCTACGAGTACTCGCCCGAGAGCTACACCGGCACCGAGCTCGAGTTCGCCCTCGACGTCTGCAACAAGGTCATCGAGGTGTTCGAGCCGACGCCCGAGCGCAAGGTCATCATCAACCTCCCCGCGACGGTCGAGATGGCCACGCCGAACGTCTACGCCGATTCGATCGAGTGGATGTCGCGCCGCCTGGCCCACCGCAAGAACGTGCTTCTGAGCCTGCATCCGCACAACGACCGGGGCACCGCCGTCGCCGCAGCCGAGCTCGGCTACCTGGCCGGCGCCGACCGCATCGAGGGCTGCCTGTTCGGCAACGGGGAGCGCACCGGCAACGTCGACCTCGTCGCCCTCGGCATCAACCTGTTCACCCAGGGCATCGACCCGCAGATCGACTTCAGCAACCTCGACGAGGTCAAGCGCACCGCCGAGCACTGCAACCAACTGCCTGTGCACGAGCGCAGCCCGTGGGCCGGCGACCTCGTCTACACCGCGTTCAGCGGCTCGCATCAGGACGCCATCAAGAAGGGCTTCGAGGCCATGGCCGCCGACGCTGCGGCGCAGGGCAAGACCGTCGACGAGCTGCAGTGGGCCGTGCCGTACCTGCCGATCGACCCCAAGGACCTCGGCCGCAGCTACGAGGCCGTCATCCGCGTCAACTCCCAGTCGGGCAAGGGCGGCGTCGCCTACCTGCTCAAGACCGATCACGCGCTCGACCTGCCGCGCAAGCTGCAGATCGAATTCAGCCACGTCGTCCAGGCGAAGACGGATGCCGAGGGTGGCGAGGTCACGAGCGACCAGATCTGGGCCATCTTCCAGGACGAGTACCTCCCGTCGGCGGTCGCCGACCAGAAGTGGGGGCAGTACGAGATCACCCGTACGAGCACTGCGAGCGACATGACCGGTGTCGTGTCGCTGCACACGGAGCTGCGGGTCGGCACGGCGCAGGTCGCGACCGACGCGACCGGCAACGGACCCGTCGACGCGTTCCTCAAGGTGCTCCACGGGCAGGGCATCGACGTCAAGGTCTACGACTACGTCGAGCATGCGCTGAGCTCCGGAGGCGACGCCCTCGCCGCCTCCTACGTGGAGTGCTCCGTCGGCGACACCACGCTGTGGGGCGTCGGCATCGATGCGGACATCTCCACCGCGTCGCTCAAGGCCGTCGTCTCCGCCGTCAACCGCGCGGTGCGCGAGGAGTCCGGACACCGCGAGCTCGCGAGCGTCTGACCGAGCGGCATGCGCTAGCGTCCCGCCATGGAGGCAATGCGGGAGTTGACGGCCGTCAGCGAGGCGTTCGAGCGTGAGCTGGCGGAGGCCGACCCGACCGCGCCCCTCGCCGACGTCGACTGGACGGTCTCCGACCTCGCCGCGCACGTTGGCGAGGTGTACCGGTGGGCCACCCGCTGCATCGTCGAGGGTGTCCGACCGCCGCGGGCGAGCTCGCGCCCGCGCCAGCCGGCTCGCCGCTCGACTGGTACCGGCACTCCCGGCGCGTGCTCCTCGACACACTCGACACCGTCGACCCGGATGCGCCCTGCTACACGTTCAGCAGGGTGGACACGTCGGTGCGATTCTGGCACCGCCGGCAGCTGCACGAGACCCTCGTGCACCTGTGGGACCTGCGTAGCGCGACCGATCCGGCCGCACCCGCCCCCGCCGAGGTGTCCGCGGAGGTCTGCGCGGACGGCATCGACGAGTTCCTCGACGTCGTCGTGGGCCGCGCGAGGGCCGAGGCCAGGACCGACCTCGGCGGGGTGCTGCGCCTGGAGGCGACGGATGCCGATTGCTCCTGGGTTCTCGGACCGGACTGGGAGCTGCTGCCGACACACCCACCCTCCGGAGCGACGGCGACGCTCACCGCCACCGTCGCAGACCTTTCGCTGGTCGTCTGGAACCGGCGTCCCGCGGCGCCGGCCGGCACGGTCGCCTCATCCGGCGACTACCGCGTCATCGAACGGTTCCGCCGCGCCCCGCTGCGCTGAGTGCCCACCGGGACCCGGCCGGCCAGGCTGCGCAGGTACGCAGCCCAGGGTGCACAGTACGCCGCGTCCCGGTCCTAGCCGACCTCCCGTCAGCGCGCCCGCCCGAGCCGCGGAATGCGCGGCAGCCGCTCGATGCGGCGCTGCTCGGGCAGGCTCCACTTGAAGAACACCGACAGCACCCGGATGCCGAAGGTCAGCACCACGCCGGCGACCGCGGCGATCGAGATGTCGACCCCGAACCCGACGAGAACGACGAGGGTGCCAGCGCCCCCGACCGCGGCGACGGCGTAGAGCGAGCCGACGTGCATGAGCGCGATCGGCAGGTTGAGCAGCAAGTCGCGCAGAATTGAACCGCCGACGGCCGCGAGCACACCTACGAACACGGCGGGGGCGGGCGGCAGGCCGAGCGCGAGCGCCTTGCTGGTTCCGATCGCGCCGAACAGGCCAATAGTGAGCGCGTCGAGGGCCGTGATAATCGGATTCAGTCGGGAGAAGATGCGTTCGAGAAGCATCCCGAGCAGGGCAGCCCCGGTGGCGACAATCAGGTACCAGTTGCTGCGCAGCGGAGCGAGGTCGACCGAGAGCAGGATGTCGCGCAGCAGACCGCCGCCGAAACCGGTCGCGATGCCGATGATCGCGACCCCGAGCAGGTCGAGCCGCCGGTCCTTGAACTGGGCCGCGAACATCGCGCCCTGCAG
>JAJAZI010000312.1 GCA_026785785.1 Microbacteriaceae bacterium | reverse complement strand
GTCGGCATGAAGCCCTGCACGAATGCGCTGTAGGTCTCGTTGATCATCCGCTGCGACTCCGCGGCGATCGTGCCGAACACCAGCGAACTCTTTCCCGATCCGGAGATGCCGGTGAACACCGTCAGCCGGCGTTTCGGGATCTCGACCGTGACGTCTTTGAGGTTGTTCACGCGCGCGCCCTGCACGCGGATCTGGTCGTGGGTGTCGGCGGCGTGTAGTTTCGGCGACTGCGTGTCGGTGCTCATCGTGTCTCCCTAGGTTGCCCGGGTTTGCCTCGGGCCCGAGTGTCTAGGCTGGTCGGCATGGCCACAGTAATCCTCGTCCGGCACGGGCGCACCACCGCGAATGCCGACGGCACGCTGGCGGGGCGCACCCCCGGGGTGCTGCTCGACGACATCGGGCGCGCCCAGGCGGCCCTCACGGGCGAGCGGTTGGCCGTGGTGCCGCTGGTCGGTGTGGTCTCGAGTCCTCTGGAGCGCTGCCGCGAGACGTCACAGCTCATCCTCGACCACCAGGCCGGCTCGCTCGTCAGCGCGATCGAGGAGGGCATCACCGAGTGCGACTACGGGCAGTGGCAGGGGCGAGCCCTCGGCGAGTTGGCCAAGGAGGCCCTGTGGTCGGTGGTGCAGGCGCAGCCGTCAGCCGCGGTGTTCCCCGGCGGCGAGTCGTTAGCGGCGATGCAATCGCGGTCGGTGGCCGCGATCCGGCGTCACGACGCGGCGTTCGAGGCAGAGCACGGACCCAGCGCGGTGTGGGTGGCGGTGAGCCACGGCGACATCATCAAGTCGATCCTGGCCGACGCGCTCGGCATGCACCTCGACCTGTTCCAGCGCATCAACGTTGGTCCCGCGTCGGTCTCGATCGTGCGCTACGGGACCAGCCGGCCGAGCGTGCACGCCGCCAACACCGATGCGGGCGACCTCTCCTGGCTGGCCGCCAGCGCCCCCGCTGATGACGCGCCGGTCGGTGGCGGGGCTGGCACTCAGGCGCCGGAGCCCGCGCGCTCGTAAAATACCGGCATGCCCACAATCGTCCATGAGTTCGCCTGGCCCGACCGCGTCATCGTCGGCACCGTCGGCAGCCCCGGATCCCGCACGTTCTACTTCCAGGTGCAGACCGGAGCGAAGATCGTCAGCGTCGGTCTGGAGAAGCAGCAGTCGGCCCTGCTCGCCGAGAAGATCGACGAGATCCTCGACCAGCTGATGGCGGGCGAGGGCAACCCGTTCAGCATCCCGACCAACACCCCCATCGAGCTGGTCGACAACGACCCGCTCGAGCAGCCCGTCGAGGAGGAATTCCGAGCCGGCGCAATGAGCCTGGGCTGGGATCCTGCGACGGCGCAGGTCGTGATCGAGGCCTACCCGATCGTGCTGGACAATGACGACGATCCCGAGCTGGTCGTCATGGAGCCCGCGGAAATGCTGCTGGTGCGGATGCCTGTCGGTACCGCGCGGGCATTCGCGAAACGCACCCGAGAGGTGGTGGGGGCCGGCCGGCCGCTCTGCCCGCTCTGTGCGAACCCCGTGGACGCGGACGGGCACGCCTGCACCCTCCCCGATTCGCCCTGGTGATGCCCGAGGCCACCCCTGGCGACGGTGAGCTCGCGCTCACCGGTCGGATCACGACGGCCTCGAACGCGACCTTCCTCGGTAGCATCGACGGGGTGCTGGTCGTCTACAAGCCCATCGCCGGCGAGCATCCGCTCTGGGACTTCCCCGACGGCAATCTCGCCAGCCGGGAGGTCTCGGCGTATCTGGTCTCGGAGTCGTTCGGCTGGAACGTGGTGCCCCGCACCTGGCTTCGCGAAGGTCCCCTCGGTCTGGGGATGGTGCAGCTCTGGCAGGAGGTGGACCCCGATCAGAGTGCCGTCGACCTGGTCGCGGTGGACGACGTGCCCGACGAGGGATGGCGTCACGTCTTCGACGGCACCGACGAGCACGACCGTGCGGTGTCGCTCATTCACGAGGACTCCGCGGCGCTGCGTCGGATGGCGGTGTTCGACGTCGTCGTCAACAACGCCGATCGCAAGGGCGCCCACGTGCTCGCGATGGCGGACGGCCACCGTCACGGGATCGACCACGGGATCACCTTCCATGCACAGCACAAGCTGCGCACCGTGCTCTGGGGATGGCTGGGCGAACCCCTCACCGTCGACGAGCTCGATGGGATCGACCGGGTGCGCTCGCACCTCGACGGCGAGCTCGGCGACGCCCTCGCCGGGCTGCTCGGCACTCGCGAGGTCGCCGCTCTCACCGAACGCTGCGACCGGCTGCGGTCCTCCGGCCGGTTCCCCGCTCCGCGCGGCACCATGCCAGCGGTGCCCTGGCCGCTGTTCTAACCGCACTGTCATGGACCTGGAAGTGTCGCCCTCGCTCACGATTCCCGCGGCGGAACTGGGCTGGCGGTTTTCGCGGTCGTCCGGCCCGGGCGGGCAGCACGTGAATACCTCGGACAGCCGCGTCGAGCTCTTCTGGAACGTCGCCGACTCGGCGGTGCTCTCCGAGAGCGAGCGGATGCTGCTCCTCGACCGGCTCGCGCGCCGCCTCGTCGACGGGGTGATCACCGTGAGCGCCTCCGAACAGCGCTCTCAGCTGCGCAACCGAGAGATCGCCCTGGCCAAGCTCGCCGACCTCGTCACCGCGGGACTCGCCCCGGATGCCGCTGCGCGCCGGCCGACCACACCGTCGCGGGGCTCGAATCGCCGTCGGCTCGCCGCCAAGGGACAGCGGTCAGCAACGAAACAGAACCGGCGGCGCCCGCCCGCCGAGTAGCCGCGCTCTCTCTTGAACCTGACCGTCCCGTGGGGGACGCGACGTGTTGAGGTAGAACCTCTCCTCGGCCTTGGTGCTTGATACCAGTGGGACGTCGTGGACGAGTTCCCGCATGTGTTTCGTTTACGACGAAGATGTACCCACGGGCGGGCCCGCCGCCGCCAACGTTCGATTCGTGGTGTGAACGCACGACGACGCTGACGCCTGCGCCGACCGCGGCGAGCAGTGAATGGCTTTGGCCTTGCGTGGTTAGGGAGTCCGAGGTCGAGCGATTTGGCGCCGTCGACGTCCAGGCGGACCGGATGCGTCCATGCGGTGCCGGAGACGAAGCGGATCGCGCCGTCCATCCGCCGCTGATG
>JAJAZI010000311.1 GCA_026785785.1 Microbacteriaceae bacterium | reverse complement strand
GAGGCGCACGGTGCCGGACTGCGGCTCGTCGACACCGGCGAGGATCCGCAGCAGCGTCGACTTGCCCGAGCCGTTCACGCCGACGACACCCACGACGTCGCCCGGGGCGACCGTGAGATCGAGGGAGTCGAACAGGGTGCGATGGGCGTAGCCGCCGGCGACGCCCTTCGCCACGAGAGTTGCCGTCATGGGTTCAGTTTCTCACTCGTAGACGACACTTGCCGACCCTGCGGCGGGCACCGACCAGCCTCGTACCGAGCTCGTCGCCGCGCTCGTCCTGGTGCTGGGCTGGGTGTTCACGGCGCGTCACGCCTGGCGCCCACTGCTGCTCGCGGGCGGCACGCTCGTCGCGATCGTCGGCGTTCGACTGATCGCCGAGCTCGTCGGCCGGGCCCGCCCGCCGGTTCGGGGCATGCTCATCGGACCCGAGCTCAGCGAGTCGTTCCCATCCGGGCATGTGGTCGGCGCCGCCGCCATCATGCTTCTCACGGCCTACCTCGTGTTCTCCCGTCGGAGGAACCCCCGCGCGGCCGTCGCCGCCTTCGTCGTCGCGTCGCTCGGCATCGTCGCGACGGCCGCGAGTCGGGTCTATCTGGGCTACCACTGGGCGACGGATGCCGTGGGCGCGGCCTGCGTGGCGCTCATCGTGCTGGGGCTCGTCATCGCGATCGACACCTACCGGACGTCACGCGTCGCGGATGCCGGGAGCCCCGCACTCGGAGCCGCCCCCATTTCCGGGGGCACCTCCACCGCGGAGAACGGGTAAAGTCCCGCTCCCACGTGGATTGCGCGACACAGGCAGCATCCGTCCTCGAAATCGACCCCTGTCGCGCGCCCGGCCAACTTTGTAGTCTTGACTCTTATTCGACCTCAGAAAGGCGGGTCTTCATGAATACCGACGTTCTCCTGTGGATCATTGTCGGCGTCGTCGTCGTCGCCGCACTCCTCGTGTTGGCCCTCGTGCTGTCCCGCCGTCGCGAAAGCGGCGCCAAGCTCGAGTCGGACCGGCGCCACGCCGCGGAACATCGCGGGCAGGCCCGCGAGGCGAACCTCTCGGCGCGCGAGCGGGAGGCCGACGCGATGCGCGTGCAGTCCGAGGCACAGCAGGCCCAGGTCGAGGCCGAACGGCTTCGGAACGAGGGCGAGCGGCGCCAGATGGATGCCGAGGGCGTCCGCGCCGAGTCTGAGGAGCACCTGCGGCGTGCGGACGAAATCGATCCGGACACCGACAGGCGGTCGGACTCGGCGGCCGACAGCCGGCGTGACGATGTGCCGGACACTCGGCGTGACGATGTGCCGGACACCCGGCGTGACGATGTGCCGGACACCCGGCGTGACAACGCTCCCGAGACCCGCCGCGACGACGTGCTCGAGACCCGCCGCGACGACGTCCCGGACGCCCGCCGCGACGACGCACCCGAGACCCGCCGCGACGAGACGACACGCTGACTCCACGCTGACAGCGGCTAGTCTCGAGCACGTCCTGCCCGTCGCATCCGGCTTTCGAATCTGTCGGACCTCTCGAAAGCGTGCCTGATGACCACCGGTATCGCTGCACCGCAGCCTCGCACTTCGCTCCCGCGCGCGCTGGCCCGGATCGCGCTTGGGGCGTTCCTCCTGGTCGCCGGGATCAGCCACCTCACCACTAACCGCGAGGCGTTCCAGGCGCAGGTGCCGGAATGGCTGCCGCTCGACGTCGACTTTGTCGTGGTCGCCTCGGGCGTAGTCGAGATCGCACTGGGACTCGCCCTGATCGTGCTGCCGAGACAGCGGGTGCTCGTCGGCTGGATCACCGCGGCGTTCTTCGTGGCGATCTTTCCCGGCAACATCTCCCAATTCGTCACGGCCACCGACTCCTTCGGCCTGAACACCGACCTAGCCCGCGGCATCCGACTGCTGTTCCAGCCGCTGCTGGTGCTCTGGGCGCTCTGGTCGACGGGCGCGTGGCGGGCCTGGCGGGCCTCGCGAACCACGCGAACCACCGACGGCGCTCGACGGTAGACCAGCCGCCGTCTGACATCAGCACCGCCCTGATGACATTCGGCGCGTCCTCGCCGAGCAGCCAGCTGATCGACGCCTCAAAGTCTTCCACGGCCGCCGGTGCCGGAATCGTTGGCTGCATGATCGGTCGGGTCGCTCCCCGGCTCAGGCGGACTGGAACGGAGCCTCGACGTTCGTGATGACGGCACCGGCGGCGACGGCGTTGCAGCGGATGCCCTTGGGGCGGCAGAAGAAGGCGGTGCTCATCGTGAGTCCGACGACCGTACGGCCGGTGAGCCGACCCGGAACTGATGATGCGGGCGTTGAAGGTCCCCTCGTGTTCGGCGCTGAACGCGCCGGACGCGCGCGAACCTCACCACAGCCTCGGGCGGAGGTGACGCGACAGGCCTTGCTAGGCGGCGCGCACGTCGATCTCGCCGGGCGCCGCGCCATCGCTGCCGAAGACGAGACGCCGGGTGGCGATCTTGTCGGTGAAGAACCGGTCGTGGCTGACCACGACGACGGCGCCCGGGAAGTGCACGAGGGCCCGCTCCATTACTTGTGTGCTGGCCATGTCGAGGTGGTTGGTCGGCTCGTCGAGCAGCAGCACGGATGCCCCGGAGAGCAGGCACTGCGCCATCGCCACGCGCGCCCGCTGCCCGCCGGAGAGGTTGCCGATGCGCTGCTTCAGGTCGGCCTCGGAGAACTGGAACATGCCGAGAAACCGGTTAACCGACTTGCGGGTCGCGGTGAAGGCGAGGCTGCCGGGCATCGCGTTGACGGCATGGGTGACGGTGTCGTCGTCGTCGAGCTCGTCCAGCATCCGGTTATAGGAGACCACGCCCGCCCCCTTCGCCCAGGCGACCTCGCCGGAGTCGGCGTCCTCCTCCCCGGTCAGCACCCGCAGTAGGGTCGTCTTGCCGCTGCCATTGGAGCCGAGCACGACGATGCGGTTGCCGCGTCGGATCTCGAGGTTGAGCCCGTCGAACAGCACCTTCTCACCGAACGCCTTGCTGAGCATCTCGACGCGGCAGAGCACGTCCTTGATGTGCAGGCCGCCGTAGATCTCGGTGATGATCTGGTCGACGGGGCGCGGGGCACGGGACTTCTTGATGTGCGAGAGCTGCTTGTCGAGGCTGCGGCTCGCGGCCTTCGCGGCCTCGCGGCGGTCGGCGATGCCCTCGGCCTCGAAGGCGAGCAGTTCGGATTCGTGGACGAACTGCTGCTCGAGACTCTTGAGCCGGAACTGCTTCTGCACCACGTACTCGCCGAAGTTGCCGGGATACTCGTGCAGGTGGAAGTTCTCGACCTCGATGATGCGCGTGACGACGGCATCCAAAAACCGGCGGTCGTGCGAGACGATGATCGCCGCGCCGCGGAAGTCGCGGAACCAGGCCTCGAGCCACTCGACGCCGGCCACATCCAGGTAGTTGGTGGGCTCGTCGAGCAACAGCACGTCGGGGGCCTCGAGCACGATCTTCGCGAGCGCCGCTCGGTTGCGCCACCCGCCCGACAGCTCGTCAATCGGGCAGACCCGGTGTGCCTCGGTGAATCCCAGCGTTGTGAGGGCTCTGTCGATGCGGCGGGGATAGTCCCAGCCGTCGAGGCGGTCCATCTCCTCGAACAGCTCGGCCTGGCGGTGGATGAGCCGGTCGAGCTCGGGGCTCGCGCTCGGGTCGGCGGCAATAGTCGCGTCGATGGAGGCGAGCTCGGCCTCGACGGCCTGGAT
>JAJAZI010000310.1 GCA_026785785.1 Microbacteriaceae bacterium | reverse complement strand
GCGACGAGCTGCGTGAATGGCACCCGATCTATCAGGAACGCGATGACGTGGATGGCGCAGAACACGAGCGTCACCCCGAGCGCCCGCAGGAGGCCGGTCGGGCCGTCGTCGATTGCCATCGCCTCGATCGCGATCACCGCGGTGAACGCGACGATCGCGAGCGCTTGGCTGGCGACCAGTCGCTGGCGTGCGAACGCGTCGCCGGTCGCACCGGAGAGCTGGTCGCGGCTCAGGCCGAAGCCGGCCGCGACGAGCACGAGCAGAGCGAAGCCGAGCCAGGCTTCGAGTTCGCCGCCGGGCGTGCTGCCCGGGGCGCTGTCGACCAGGATGTTCGCTGCACGTCCGACGGCCGTGACGATGACGCCGATCGCACCGGCGAGGGCCGCGGCGTCGAGATAGGGACGGATGCCGGCGCGGCCGACGACCATGCTGCCGAGCAGCATAAGGGTGGCCGAGACGCCACCGATGATGATCGCGCGGGTTGGCGGGCCGTCCGACGCGACCACGCCGATCGGCACGATTGAGACCAGCAGGGCGGCAAGAGCCACGACGGGAGCAGCGAGGGCGGAAGCCGGGACCGGACCCTCGCCCCCTGACGCCGCGCGCCGGTCAGCTCGCCAGAGCAGCAGCGCGATGATGAGCAATGCCCCCGACAGCGGAAGCACCCATGGCTCCACGACGGTGATCCCGCGGTCGCCGAGCGCGAGCCACAGCCCGATCGTCGCGAGGGCGAGCGCCACCCAGGCGAGGTAGCGGCGCGGCGACTTCGAGGCAAACACCCCGTCGCGGCTCGTGCCGAGTAGAAGGGTCGCGATCGCAGCGATGACGAGCACCAGCCAGGTCGAATCGTCCTGGCGCGCGAGCAAGCCGAGCGCGACCGGCGGCACGCCGACGAGCAGCACGCCGAGATCGCGGACCTCACGCGGGATCCGCGTCTGCCGCATCAGCGCGACGGCCAGCGAGCCGGCGCCGACCACCAGTGCCGCGGTGACGGGAGCGACGGCGACGACGAGCTCTGGCGCCTCGATCGCGAGTGCGATCGAGAGGAGCACGAGAAGCGTGGTCGGCGCGATCGCGACGGATGCCGTCGATCGCTCGACCGGGAAGGCTGACGTGGACGGCAGCGCCGTCCAGAGCAGGAGCACGGCGAGCAGGAGCGCGCTGAGCGCGAGGATCGAGGGAACCGGGGCAAGGAAGGAGTCTGCGGATGCGGGACCGTACTGCAGCCAAGCGGCGGAACCGCCCGCGGCGATGAGGGAGATCCAGAACAGTGTCCGCCGGTCGAGTGCGCTGAGCATCCGGCTGAGCGGCAGGGCACCGAGCCCCAGCGCCACAACCGCCGCGAATCCCACCAGACGCACCGAGTCGCCTGTCGCGACGAGTTCGGTGGCGACGCCGATCTGGCGTGCAGCCGCGGCGGCCGCGACGAGGACCAGCACGAGCGCGATGCCCAGCAGAGCCGCACGGTTGCCCGCGCTGTGCGGGAGCGCACGGGCCAGGAGAGTCAGGCCGATCGTCGCGGCGGTCGCGGGCGCCCACGTCGCCTCGCTCGCCCAGCCGAGCATCCAGCCGGCCGTCGTCGCGACGGCGAGCAGCAGGAGAAGCGCGGGGTTCACGGCCGACCAGGCGGTTGGGGTGCCCGAGGAGGTGCGGACGAGCACAAGGAGCGCGGCGAGCGAAACAACCCCGAGAACCAGCCAGCCCATGGAGACAAGCACCACGCTTCCGAGCAACGGGGCCGCGAGCGCGAGTACCACGGCGACCCCGAACGCGAGCACGCCGATGCGGCGGCGGAGCAGGCCGCTGACCGCCCAGCCGATCGCGCCGAGAACTGTCACTGCCGCGAGCGTGAGGATCGCGTTGCGAAGCGCCGCCGTCGGCTCGACGATGGTGTCGGTGGGGGAGAGCGTCCATGGTTCAGCGAGCGCGGCAAAGACAGCGAGCAGTGTCGCGGTGCCGCTCGTGACGAAGGGTTGGACTACGGCGATGGCCGCAACGAGGAGTGCTCCGCCCCCGGCCACGCCGAAACTCCGGCGCAGGAAGGGATCGGTCACGCGGCGCAAGCCCGCCTCGAGGGTGAGGGCGACCGCGACGGCGACGACCGCCGGAAGAAGGACCGCGGTGAGGCCCGAATCGCGAATTACCGCGATGGCGCCGGTCACGGCGAACGCGATGCCGAGGGCTCCCGCGAACACGGCGCCGAACGCGAGGGGACGTGGCTCCGGTAGCGACCACAGAACGACGAGGTGCAGCGCGGCGACGAGGCCGATGACGGCGAAGGTGGTGGCGGATGCTGTGGGGCCCACAATCGCCCCGGCATCCGCTGCGCTCCCCGATCCGAGTTCCGGATCGAGCCAGATCATGCCGAGGGAGGCAAGAGCCGCGCCGGCCAGAGCAGTGAGCGAGGTCACGAGCACGACCCAGCGCTCGGCGCGCGCGGGGGCCTGGGCGGTCGTGGCCGTGGCGGGGCGTCCGGCCAGCCGATGCGAGATGCCGGCCGCGGCGACGGCCACGAAACTGATCGCCAGCCTGACCGACTCGGGTGCAGACGACGCCGCCGAATAGGCAAGAATGCCGACCCCGGGGGCGAAGGTCGCGAAGCCGGCGATGCTCGGCGCGCGCAACGTCGACGCACGGTTCCACGCCACAAATGCGATGCCGGAGGCGACGAGGGCGAGTCCCCAGAACGCGTCGCCGTCGACGGTGCCTGCGCCGAAGAGGTTAGTGGCTCGGATGGCGAAGGCGTCGAGGTAGACGAGAACTATCGCGAAGCTCGCGATTCCCTCGGCGGTCGTTCGCAGCCCCCGACGGCGGAGCAGCTCCGCACCCGCGATCGCCGCGAGCGTGATGGTGCCGATGATCATCGATCGCCAGCCGAGCCCGAAGTTGATGAAGGCGTAGACGAGGAAGAAGATCGCGCCGACCGACAGCGCCGACACCCCGACGATGAGCAGGCCCAGCTGCACGCTCGAGACGCGGCGGCGGGTCAGGCCAGCGGGAGCGCCAGCGGCAGGAGGTGTGACGGCAGGAGGCACAACGCCAGCGGGCACAATGGCAATAGGCGCAACCGCAGTGGGCGCGACAAGCGCAGCAGCGACCTGCGGAGCTGCGAAAGCCACGGGCGCCGCAGCAGGCGCAACTGTCACAGTCGGCCGAGACCCCACCGCGCGCGCCGCGGACGCAATGGCTGCGGCACGCGCATCCGTCTCGAAGCGCATGCGGCCGATGATGTCTACGCGGCGGGAGAGCCCCGACGAGGCCTCGCGCGATGCCGAGAACAGCTCCTCGGCCGCGGGATGATTGAGGTCCAGACCGCACTCGCCGCACACCATGCCCGGAAGCCGGGAGAAGCAGGCGGGGCAAAGGGCGCGATCGGTGAGGGCGCCGAGACCGCTCGGCCAGACCATCGTTCCCGCAAAGGGTTGAGAGTCGACGGGACCGTCACCGGGCATGAGCACTCCTCGAGGTAGAGACCTCAGGGTAGCGCCCCGCAGACATCCTCGGACGGCAGGAGCGCCGGCCGAGGAGGATCCGCCTTACCGCATGAACCCCGCCGACAGGTTAGGGGGAGCTGACGAGCTCCACCTTGTAGGCCGAGGAGACCTGGATTTCGGCGCGCGGCTCTTCGATCTGGTTGGTCCACATCATGCCATTCCACCAGCGCAGCTGGGGAAGGCCGAGGGGATCGCGGTACCAGCCGGAGGGCGCGAGGAGGGCAGTTTCAGCAGCAGGCATGGTGGGTCTCCATGGTCGAGTGTCCGACCGCGGCGGACGATTCGGGTGCGGTCGTGGTGCGTGCCGAACCGCGGCGGCCATTTGGGGGGCGGTTGAGTTGAGCATAGTCCTCCTTATAGGGGACACCGCACCCCCCTAAACGGGGGCCGAGCCAGTGTCAGCCCAGCAGCTCGGGTCGCTTCCAGTCTGCTCCGTGCACGTGCTGGTCGAGGAAGGCGAAGACCGTCTCGTACCAGACGACGGCGTGCTGGGGCCCGAGTACCCAGTGGTTCTCGTTCGGGAAGTAAAGGAACTTGTGCCGGGTCGTGCCGTCGGGCTCGGCGTGGTGCTCGGCGAGTTCGGACCACAGCCGCAGGCTC
Organism: Microbacteriaceae bacterium; assembly: GCA_026785785.1. Taxonomy (GTDB): domain Bacteria; phylum Actinomycetota; class Actinomycetes; order Actinomycetales; family Microbacteriaceae; genus Marisediminicola. Next base: position 182 of record JAJAZI010000310.1, on the reverse strand, counting down.
TCCCCGACCGGAACCCGGTAGTCGTGGTCGCCGTGGATCACAAGCATCGGCGTCGAGATGTCGCGCACGCTGTGGTGCGGCGAGCTGTCGATCATGCCCTGCGTGGAGAAGATGCTCTGCCAGTACTGCGAATTGTCGGTCGTCCCGTTGAACTGGTCGAGCGCCCACAGGCTCGCATGACT
>JAJAZI010000309.1 GCA_026785785.1 Microbacteriaceae bacterium | reverse complement strand
CGACTACACGCATCCGTCCCAGGCGGGAAACGATGCGATCGCGCAGATGGTCATAGCGACGCTGCCGCTCGGATCACTGGGCTAGCCCGGATCGCCGGGTGCGGATGCGCCGGCTCCGCCCTCGGGACCCTCGTCGAGGATGCCGACGAATCGGCTTCCGATCCCGTCGAACTCACGGCGGACGTGTCCTTCCTCGGGATCCGGCAGGTCGTGGATGGAGTGGTGCTCACAGCTGATGAAGGTGAACCGCGGCCACCACTTCTTCGGCCGCACCGCCTCGGAGAAGCCGCACACGCTGCACTCAAGGCTCACCCACACGGGCTTCTTGCCTGTGCGGTTCGCCCGCGACTGGGTGAGCCAGGCCGGCGGTTCGCTCTCGATGGCGGCGAGGTCGGCCTCCGACACCCACATGCCGATGGCGTGGCGCTGGGCCATCTCGATGGGGATGTCCAGGCGCTGGGCCGCTTCTCGTCGCGAAATCATGTCAATTAACGATACCCGGATGCCGCTGCTGCACCGACACCGACCTCGCGGCGCTCGCGCGGGTCAGCCGGCGCTGGCCGGCCCGGCCGCCGCGAAGGAGCGCACGTGTCCCGGAGCGGCGGCGAGATCCGTGAGGGTCCGGAGCCGCGAATCGAGATCCGGTCCCTGCGGGGCCACGATGGCCTCGTTCGCACCGGTCGCACCGACGAGCGCGGCGATGCGGGCGCGGGCGTGGTCCGCCGTTCCAATCGCCTGCTGCGCGTTGCGCTCGGCCGCAAACACCAGCTCGCCCGCCGACCACGGGTGCGCCTCCGCCTCGGCGAGCGTCGGCACCTGGCCGGGCCTTCCACCCTGGCGCAGGCGAACAGCCCAGAGGTTGTGGGGGAGCGCCAGCCGCGCCGCCTCCTCCGCGTCGTCGGCGACAAGCGCAGACACCGACACCATCGCGAGGGGCTCGTCGAGCACAGCTGACGGCGTAAACCGCTGCCGGTACAGCTCGAACGCCTGCGGCGTCTCGGCGCTTCCCGCGAAGTGGTGGGCAAACACGAACGGCAGCCCCATGATGCCGGCCAGCTGCGCGCTGAATCCGCTGGACCCGAGCAGCCACATGAGCGGCGCGTCGCCGGCGCCCGGCACCGCGACGACCCTCGCGCCGATGCCATTCTCGAGCGGCGGGATGATGCCGAAGAGGGCGAGCAGTTCGACGACCTGCTGCGGGAAGTCGTCGGCCGTTTCGTTCTGCACGTTGCGGCGCAGCATCCGCGCGGTGAGCCCGTCGGTGCCTGGCGCCCGGCCGAGCCCCAGGTCGATGCGGTCACCGTGCAGTGCAACGAGGGTGCCGAACTGCTCGGCGATCACGAGCGAAGAGTGATTGGGCAGCATCACTCCGCCCGATCCCACCCGGATGCGCGTCGTTGCCGCTGCGATCGCCCCGATGAGGACCGCGGGCGCGGAGCTCGCGACGGCGGCCATGCCGTGGTGCTCCGCCACCCAGAAGCGCCGGTAGCCCAGTTCATCGGCCGCCTTCGCCGTCGTGATCGTCTGGGCAAGGGCCTCGGCGTTGGTCATTCCGGCGCGCACCGTGGCGAGGTCGAGAACGGAGAGCGGGATTTCGCTGAAAGAAGTCATCCTCAAGACGAACCGACGAGGTGGTCTTGGCATTCCGCGACGCGCGGTGTCGATCGACCGCCGACTCCTAGAGTGCCGTCGGCGTCGGCGCCGGGCGGCGCCGAGTGCCCAGCCACAGCATCGCGAGCCCGCCGACGACGAGTCCCCAGAAGGCCGAGCCGATGCCGCCGATGACGATTCCGGAGGCGACGACGAGGAAGGTGATCGCCGCGACCGGCCGGTGCTCCGGCGCCTCGAGCGCCGCGGTGACCGACGAGACGAAGGCTCCGATGAGGGCAAGGCCCGCGACGGCTGTGATGAGAATGGGCGGGGACGCGGTGACGAGCGCGGTGGCGAGGCCGGCGCCAAGGCCCAGCACGAGGTAGAAGGCGCCTCCGGCGACGGCGGCGATCCAGCGCTTCCCGTGTTCGGGATGCGAGTCGGGCCCGGCCATGATGGCCGCGGTGAGCGCAGCGAGGTTGATGACGTGCCCGCCGAACAGCGCCCCGCCCATCGAGACGACCCCGGAGCCGATGAGGATTGGGGCGGGACGCGGCGGCGGGAACCCGAGGGTCGAGAGCACGGCAAAGCCCGGCACGTTCTGGCCGGCCATCGTCACGACGAACAGCGGCAGCCCCAGGCTCACGATCACGAGCACGTCGAAACTCGGCGGCACAAAGCTCAGCTGCGGCGCGACGACCCCGGCGCCGAGCCATCCGGTGCCCGCCGACAGTGCCACCACGATCGCCGTCATGACCATCGCGGCCGGCACTGCCCAGCGCGGAGCAAGGCGCGACAGAACGAGCCAGACGATCACGATCGGCAGGGCGAGCAGCGGCTCGGCGACCGAGGCCGTCACCGGGGCGATGCAGATCGGGAACAGGATTCCGGCGAGCATTGCGCTCGCGATCGGCCGCGGGATCCGGGTGATGGCCCGCCCGACCGCGGGCAAGGCTCCGGTCACGGCGATGAGCGCGCCGCAGACGATGAACGCGCCGACGGCGGCCGAGAAATCCCCGGTCGTCGCTTCGGCGGCCACGAGCAGCGCGGCTCCCGGCGTGGACCAGGCGAACGACAGCGGCATCCGGTACCGCCACGACAGCACGATCGCCACGAGCCCCTGCGTCAGGCACAGGATGAGCAGGCCTGACGCAGCCTGCTCCTCGGTGGCCCCGACCGCGCGCAGGCCCGCGATGACGATCGCGAACGAGCTCGCGAATCCGGTGATCGCCCCGATGAGGCCGGCGGAAATGGGCTGGATGATGGTCGGGACCGCGAACGTGGTGGGGCTAGGCCGACTTCTCGGTGCGCACCTCGCGCAGGATGATCGTCGGCGCGCCGTTCTCGACGACTGCGCTCTTGGTGACGATCACGCGTGCGACATCCGAGCAGGACGGCACCTCGAACATGATCGGCCCGAGCACCTCTTCCATGATTGCGCGGAGCCCGCGGGCGCCGGTCTTGCGCAGCACCGCCAGGTCGGCGATCGCCTCGAGCGCATCGTGCTCGAATTCGAGCTCCACGCCGTCGATCTCGAACATGCGCTGGTACTGCCGCACGAGCGCGTTCCGCGGCTCAGTGAGGATCGCCATGAGAGCGACCTGGTCGAGCTGGGTGACGGTCGTGACGACGGGGAGCCGCCCGATGAACTCGGGGATCAACCCGAACTTGTGGAGGTCTTCCGGCAGCACCTCGCCGAACAGGTTCACATCGTCGCCCTTGCTGTGCAGCGGGGCGCCAAAGCCGATGCCCTTCTTGCCGGCTCGGGACGAGATGATCTCCTCGAGGCCCGCGAAGGCCCCGGCGACGATGAACAGCACGTTGGTTGTGTCGACCTGGATGAACTCCTGGTGGGGATGCTTGCGTCCGCCCTGAGGCGGGACGGATGCGACGGTGCCCTCGAGGATCTTGAGCAGCGCCTGCTGCACACCCTCGCCGGAGACGTCGCGGGTGATCGATGGGTTCTCGGCCTTGCGGGCGATCTTGTCGATTTCGTCGATGTAGATGATGCCGGTCTCGGCGCGCTTGACGTCGTAGTCCGCAGCCTGGATGAGCTTGAGCAGGATGTTCTCGACGTCTTCACCCACGTAGCCGGCCTCGGTGAGGGCGGTCGCGTCGGCGACGGCGAAGGGAACGTTGAGCCGCTTCGCGAGAGTCTGGGCGAGATAAGTCTTGCCGCAGCCGGTCGGACCGATCAGCAGGATGTTGCTCTTGGCGAGCTCGACGTCGTCGATCACGGCGTCGGCGGAGGTGAGCGTGTTGCGTGAGCGGATGCGCTTGTAGTGGTTGTACACGGCGACCGAGAGTGCCTTTTTGGCCGGCTCCTGCCCGATGACGTATTCCTCAAGGAAGTTGAAGATCTCCTTGGGCTTGGGCAGGTCGAACTCGCTCGACACCTCTTCGCCAGCCTCGGCCAGACGCTCTTCGATGATCTCGTTGCACAATTCGACGCACTCGTCGCAGATGTACACGCCCGGTCCCGCAATGAGCTGCTGGACCTGTTTCTGGCTCTTTCCGCAGAAGGAACACTTGAGCAGATCCGCGCTCTCACCAATTCGAGCCATTGCCCGTCCTCCTCCTGATTCAGCCCCGCGCCATTGTGGGTTGCCATCACTAGTGCTGCGCTTCGAGCCTAACCCGTGTCACCGACACCGGAATGCACGTTGCACGATTGAGGCGCCGCGCGCCGCGGTGCTGCTCGGCTCGTGGCCTAACCGATCACGCTACTCACGTAACCTAGTCTCATGACTTTCCCCCCGTCGAGTCGTGGCTTTCGACGCCCTGATAGAGCCGTGGCGGCGCGTCTCGGATGCGCGGTCCTGGTCGGCTCCGTCTTCGCGGGTGCCAGCCCGGCGCTGGCCCACAACGCCCTCGTCGCGTCCACTCCCGAGGCCGGTTCGATCCTCACCGCCCTCCCGCCGGAGTTCTCGGTCACCACGAACGAAGACATGCTCGACACGGGCGACAGCGTGAGCGCGTTCCTGCTCCAGGTCGTCGGCGAGGACGGCCTCTACTACGGCGATGGATGCGTCTCGGTGGACGGCCCGACGATGAGTGCCGCCGCAGCGCTGGGGCCGGCCGGCGAGTACACGCTCGCCTGGCGCGTCGTCTCGATCGACAGCCATCCCATCGACGGCCAGCTCACCTTCGAGTGGGACCCGGCCGGAGACGGCGAGATCTCGGCAGGCTCGGCGACGCCTCCCGAGTGCGGGGTCGAGCCAGCACCGGCGGAGGCGGCTGCGGGGGGACAGGCGCAGGAGACAGACCCCGGGGCCGACGTCTCCGAACCGGCATCCGCCGAGCCCGAGCAGACGTCCTCGACCACGCCGAACCCGCTGCTGCTCGTCGGTATCGCCGCGGCCGCCGCGACCGCGATCGGCGGGATCGTGTTCGCGCTGCGCCGGCGCCGCAACGCCTGAGTCGCGCAGCACAGACGCAGAAAGACCCGCCGGCGATGCCTGCGGGTCTTTCTGGTTGCGGACTACTTGAGCAGCGCCGCGGGGATCTGCACGTTTTTGCGCGAGGTCAGCACCTGGTCAATGAGTCCGTACTCGAGCGCGGCATCCGCACCGAGGATCTTGTCCCGGTCGATGTCCTTGTTGACCTGCTCCGGGCTGCGGTTCGAGTGGAACGAGAGCGTCGCCTCGAGCCACGTGCGCATGCGGAGGATCTCCTGCGCCTGGATCTCGATGTCCGATGCCTGGCCGCGACCCGCATCGCCCGTGGAGGGCTGGTGGATCAGGATGCGGGCGTTCGGCAGCGCGAGGCGCTTGCCCGGGGTTCCGGCGGCGAGCAGCACGGCAGCAGCAGAGGCGGCCTGACCGAGGCAGACCGTCTGGATCTGCGGACGGATGTACTG
>JAJAZI010000308.1 GCA_026785785.1 Microbacteriaceae bacterium | reverse complement strand
TCGTCGTGCTGCAGATCGTGCTGATCGCCCTGGCCTCCGGCGGCATCGGCCACCTCATGCTTCGGATGCGCGTTGTGCCCATCGCCGGCGGCGGTGTCGGCATTTGGCGTCCGGCCGTGCGAACAATTCTGCTTGCCCTCTTCATCCCCGCCGTCGTGTTCGACCGCGACCAGCGAGGCCTGCACGACCAGTTGGCCGGCACCGTGCTGGTTCGCATCTAGCGGGCAGACCAGGTCAGCGGGGACGGCCGGCGCGCACCTTCGTGGGGTCGACGCCCTTCGGGATCGGCAGCCCGTTCTTGCCGAGCGAGCTGATCCGATTGTTGACGGCGTAGATCTCGGCCTTATTGAGCGCCCGCTTGTACTTGCCCATCGACGACGGGATCTTGTGCAGCGGCACCGACTCGGCGTCGGGGCCGACGAAGAGAAAGTGCACCGGCACGTTGGGGAGAATGCGGCTCACCTTGCGACGCTCGTCCTCGAGCATCCGCGTCGTGCGGGACGTCGGCCCCTCGCCGACCAGTACGACGCCACCACGCCCGACGGCGCGGTAGACGGCATCCTGGGTCTTCGGGCTCACGGCGACGGGCATCTCGCTCGAGACCCATCCGCGTCGGAGCGAGCTCTTGAGCACCGCACCGACCGCGCCGGGCTGGCCGGCGATCTGTCCGTAGGCAGCGCGCTCGGCGCGGCGCCCCAAGACGATGAGGAAGGCCAGGAGCCCTCCGAGGATTCCGGAGACCAGATAGAGGATCAGGCCGATAATGCTGCCGGGCGCGATCAGGAGCGCGAGGACCAGGCTCGCGGCGACGGGCAGCAGGAACGCCGCCAGCATGTACCAGCCGGCCTTCTTGTCGTACCGGGTGGTCATCTTGAAGACCTGGTACATCTGCTTCAGACGGCCGGGTTCCTTGGGAGATTTTGGAGCCTTCGGCTCTTTGGTGCGTGCCATGTGTCTAGGATACGGCCCCGGAGGCCCACCGCCACCCGCCCTCCCCACCCGGTCGATTCGGCGGCTCCTCCCCGGCGGTGGGGCCCGCGCCCCGCGGCGCTCCCATCCGACACAGGATGACGGGGTGGATGACATCGGGAGCGTGAACTGGGCCGCGGGTTACAGACTCGTGCGCCGGCTCGGGTCAGGTCGCCGGGCCGACGTGTTTCTCGGCCACCTCCCTCTCGGCAGCGCCGCTGTTGGCAACGCCCCTATTGGCAACGTCGCTGTTGGCAACGTCGCTGTTGGCGACGTCGCTATTGGCAACGTCGCTATTGGCAACGCCCCTATCGGCAACGCTCCTCTGGGCGAGGTCGCCTCGCCCCCGGGCGGTGGGGGGACCGAACAGGGGGCGACGGCGGCGATCAAGCTGTACCGATCAGGCACGGACCGCTCGGGCATCGACGCCGAGATCGGCGCCCTTGCACGCGCATCCTCACCACACCTGGTGCGGCTCGCCGACCTCGCGACCGCGCAGGACGGCCTGCCAGTTCTCGTGCTCGGTCTCCTTCGTTCCCAGTCGCTCGCCCACCTGCTCGCATCCCGCGGCCGGATCGAATCCGGCGAGGCCGTCACGATTCTCGCTCCGATCGCCGCGGCGGTCGCCGAACTCCATCGCGTGGGCGTGGCGCACGGCGGGGTGACGGCGGGTTCGGTGCTGTTCGATGAGCTCGGTACGCCCGCGCTCGCCTCGTTCGGACGCGCCCGAATCATCGGCGAAGAGCCGGCTGGCACGTCGGCGTCGAGCCTCTCCCCGGCAGAACTCGCGGCGTCGGCGCCCGCACTGCGCGACCTCGCCGACCTCGCCGCTCTCGCGAGCGCGGTGCTGGAGTCGACGCCGGAGTCGGCGGGGCGTACGCTGGCGCTGTCATTCCTCCGCTCGGCAGACCCCTCGCGAGCGCCGGAGCAGTTTGCGGCCGACATCGCCAGCGTGCTGTTCGACTCGGCGCCGGCCACCCCGGTTCTGCTCGGCGTTGCGCCGCGCCGACTGTCGAGTCAGCCGGGCGCGTTGAGGCCGCGTGCCGGATCGAGGCCTCGCGCACCGTCGAGTCCGCACGGGCCGTCGAGTCCGCACGTGCCGCTGAGGGGCCTCGCGGGTCCCGCCGCCGCCATCCGGAGCGATCCCGCCGCCGCGACGACCCCCGCGCCGCCCGCCTCTCTGGTTCGCGGGCGCAGGCGGGCCCGGCCGCCCTGGCTCGACGCGATCCACCTGCCGGAGTGGCTCGAGCAGGTCATCGCCTCGACAGTGCCCTCCCGCACGGCGGGGGCTGGGGCCGCGCGGATGCTCGCCTCTGTGCGTCGGCCGGTCTGGGTGGCGGCGGCGACGGTGGCGGTGCTGCTGACGGCAGCTCTTTTGCTCGTGCCGAACGGCGACGCGTCCTCCGGGCTCCCTGGGGCGGGCGCGGACCCGCTCACCCTCTCAGGGGGAGCGGCGCCCGGAGTTCCGGATTCTCCACCGACCGGCGGTCCGGCCGAGCCGGTTCCAGAGCGGTCCGCGATCGCCGGCGACGATCCCGTCGCGGCGTCGCTCGCACTGCTCGAGCTGCGCGACGGCTGTCTCGCTGCGCTCTCCGTGCTCTGCCTCGACGACGTCGACCAGACCGGCTCCGCGGCGTGGGAGGCCGACGGCTACCTGATCCGACAGGGGCAGGAGGGCGGCGGAGCGCCAGCCCGGCCGTCGCCGCCCGCAGGCATGTGGGAGGGCCGTTCGGCGAATCTCGTCGAGCGAATTGGCGACTCCGCGCTTGTCACCGTCGCCCCTCCGGGCCAGACCGCGGGCGAGGTCCCGGTGAGCGTGCTCCTGATCAAGGGAGTCGAGGGCTGGCGCATCCGGGACCTCTTCGTCGGCTGAACGCCAACGACGACACCCCGGCTACGACCGGGGGGCGCCTACACTGCGGCTTCTACACTGCGGCCCTTACACTGCCTGGGCGAAGCCGAGGCTCGGGTCGGCGAGGTGGCTGAGCCCCTCCGGCAATATGCGGCCCTTGCGCGCCATCGACTGCGCCCACAGGCGCCCGGCGCGGTAGCTGGAGCGCACGAGGGGTCCGGCGAGCACGACGAGGAAGCCGCTCTCCTCGGCCTCGACCTTGATCTCGGTGAACTCCTCCGGGCGCACCCAGCGCGCGACCGGAAGGTGGCGCGGGGTCGGGCGCAGGTACTGGGTGACCG
>JAJAZI010000307.1 GCA_026785785.1 Microbacteriaceae bacterium | reverse complement strand
GGGTGACGCAGGCCGAGCGGGATGCCATGGCGCGCGTACTCGGGAGCTGCGCGAGCGAGCCGGCGGTGACGTCGTCGTTCATGTCGGTGCCAGTTCGGGTCGTTGCGCCGCCTGTCGTCGGGCCTGATCCTGCTCCGTCACCCGCTCCTGCGCCGGCTCCTGCTCTGGCACCCGCTCCGGCACCAGCGCCTGCTCTCTCGGGGTGCGATCCGAACTACGGCGGGGGATGCGTGCCGATCGCCAGCGACGTCGACTGTGCCGGCGGAAGTGGCAACGGCCCTGATTATGTGAGGGGCCCGGTCACCGTGATCGGCACCGACATCTACGACCTCGATCGCGAGGGGGACGGGATTGCGTGCTGAGGCTGGTCTCAGGGTGCGCGGGTCTCGAGGGCGCGTAGGTCTCCAGGGTGCGCGGGTCTCGAGACGCGGTCTCGCTGCGCTCGCTCGCTCCTCGCCCGGCAGGTTCTCGCTTTGCTCGCTCGCTCCTCGCCCGGCAGGTTCTCGCTTTGCTCGCTCGCTCCTCGCCCGGCAGGGTCTCGCTTTGCTCGCTCGCTCCTCGCCCGGCAGGGTCTCGTTTCGCTCGCTCGCTCCTCGCCCAATTCGCTCGGCCTCTGCGGGTTTTTCGCGCGAAAGCTGCCCCGCAGTGTCGCCAAAGTCGGAACCAGGCGGCCACTCACGACGTCTAGCCCGTCTGCGACGCGCGATTTGGCTCGCCGGCGACGGGCATAGCGGCTCGCTTCCGACTTTGGCGACACCGCTGGCGCGTACTAACTCGCTCAGCACCGGCACCGGCACCAGCAGTGCCACTCGCTATCTACGACCTCGATCGCGATGGGGACGGGATCGCCTGCTGGGGCTGGTCCCAGGGCGCGTGGGTCTCAGGGTGCGTGCGTCTCGAGACGCGGGCCCGCTGCACTCGCGCGCTCCTCGACCGGCAGGGTCTTGCTGCGCTCGCGCGCTCCTCGACCAGCAGGTTCTCGCTTCGCTCGCGCGCTCCTCGACCGGCAGGTTCTTGCTGCGCTCGCTCGCTCCTCGACCGGCAAAAATACTCGTTACTCGACTGGCGGCGAGCCGGCCGCTACTCGGACGACGGGGCAGCCAGCGCCGCCCGCGCGAGCAGTCTCGCACTGGGCGAGGCCAGCGCCTGATACTCGTAGCTGCGCGCCAGAAGCTTCCCGCTTCCAGCCCACTCGAGTACATGCCTCGTATGCCACACAACGCTCAGCGCCTCGGGCAAATAAGGGTTTCCGCCGGTGAACTGCACACCGATCATCGACGCCATCAGATCGAGCGAGTCTTCAAGCCGCCGCCCCAGCCCGCCCTCGCCGGCCGCGACCAGCAGCAACAGCAGCAGCCCGATATCGCGCTCCGGGTCGGACTTCTCGGCGGGCAGTCGCGCGGCGAGATAGTGCCAGAGCTCCACCGGCGACTCGACCAGCCGTGCGCCCTGCCTTGTCACGAGGAGCTCTCCCCGATACTTGCGCACGAGGCCCAAGCCGGTCATCGTCGCGCGGAGGTGCAGCAGCGGCGCCGTCTGTATCTCGCGATTGGCGGTTCCGATCCAGCGTTGTTCGGGGTCGAGCTCCTGCATCAACGCGACGACGGAGGCCGGAGGCAGGTACCCCGCTGCGGTCAGCCGGATGCCGCCGCGCACGTGGCGCAGGAACGCACGGAACACCGCTGTCGCCTGTGTGGCCGCCGCCAGGGTCACTTCGATCGGTTCCGTCAGCGCGGCATCCGTCACGAACCCCGCGGTAAAGAGCTGAGCTTCCTGGCCGAGCGCACGGACGAGCGTCGAGAGAGGAGTCGACTGCTCCCGCAGCCAGGCGAGCGTCGTCGCGGCGCCGGCGAGCCGGTTGAGACCCCGATTCACGGCATCCAGATCCGGCTCGGACTCCGGCGGCCACCAGGCGAACTGCTCGCGAAGGTCGTGGTGCTCCGGATGCCGGGGATCCGCGGCGACCGCCCGCACGTGTTGATACCAGTGGATGCCGCCGACGTCTTCCGGGGGAGCGATGCGGCGGCCGTCGAGGCAGCGGATGCCGTGATCGGCAGCATCGAGCGGATCGACCGACTCGACGACGACCCTGTGCTCCCAATCGTCACCGAAGTCGTAGGTGTAGAAAAAGCTGTCGCCGGCCAGCTCGACAAGCTGGTCGAGGCGCACCTCGGTCTCGAGCACGCCCTCGTCGCCCTCATCGAGGTCGAACTGGGTGACGATGCGGCCCGGGCCATCCGCGTACCGGTCATTTGTCGGGGAAAAGCGGTGCAGATGCGAGTTCGTCCACTCGAAGGCCACCTGCAGGGCGTCGTGCACCTGGTCGAGAGTCAGATCGCCGGGGAGCGTCAGCTGTCGCCAGAGCGGAGGGTTCGCACCGACCAGATCCGCGCGCACGAGGTATCGCATGATCGTCTTTGGCGGTTCGGGCAGCTCAGTCATGTGTTCAAACCTAGGACGGATGCCGAGTCGCGGGTAGCTCGGAAGCTTTCTCGGGGAATCGGCCGAAAAGCTTTCTCCCGCGTCGCCAACGTCGGAACCCGGCACCCCTCGACGATGCGTGGCTTGCCTGCGCCGCGCAATTTGGCTCGTCGGAGACGGGCCAGACAGCTGGCTTCCGACTTTGGCGACACGGTCGGCGTGACCGGGGGGAGCTGACTGGGTCTCGAGACGCGGGCTCGCTCCTCGACCGGCTGGGTCTCGTTGCGTGGGCTCGCTCCTCGCCCAGCCGGGTCTCCTGCCCGGCGCGGTAAACACCATGATGATATGATGCGTTGGTGCGCACAACCGTAGACATTGAGGAATCAGTGCTTGAGGCGGCGAAGGCAATCGCCAGGGACGAGGGCACGTCGATCGGCGTCGTCTTGTCGCGATTGGCCCGCAAGGGGCTCGAAGGCACCGGTGCGGGAGCGCACGCGAGCGGCTTCCCGATGTTCACCCCTGCCCCGGGCGCACAGCCCATCACCGTCGATCTCGTGAACGAACATCGCGATGCCGAATAGAACGCACCTGCTCGACCTCAATGTGCTCATCGCGCTGACGTGGCCGCAGCACGTACATCACCGTCGTGCCCACGAGTGGTTCGGAACGCTCACCGCCGCGTGGGCTACGACGCCGATCACCGAGGCCGGATTCCTGCGGCTCTCCACAAATGCGAGTGTGGTCGGTGAGGCGGTTCCGATGAGCCAGGCGCTGGCGATGCTTGTGGACATCCGCGGTGTCGCGGGGCACGCGTTCCTCGCGGACGCCTCGAGCCTTGCGGAGCCGTCGATCTCGGTCGACCGGCTCGTTACGCCGCGCCAGGTGACGGACGTGCACTTGGTGAATCTCGCCGCGGCATCTGGGGCGGTGCTCGCGACGCTGGATCGCGGGATCGAGCGGATGCTGGAGCCGGCGGATCGCGAGTGGGTGTTCGTACTGCCGTAGGAGGCGGGGTCTCCAGACGCGGGCTCGCTCCTCGACCGGCGGGCGCTCGCTCCTCGACCGGCGGGCGCTCGCTCCTCGACCGGCGGACGACAGCTCCCGGTCTGGCAGGTGCGCGGGCTCGCTCGCTCCTCGGACGGCAGCAGCGGGGCGACCCAGCGGGTGTGGTGCCAGACTGCTGGCGTGGAAATCGACGACACCCTCAAGCGGCGGCTGCGCCGCACCGTGCTCCTTGTCGCGGTGCTGAACCTCGGCTACTTCTTCGTCGAGGTGACGGTCGCGCTCGCGATCGGCTCGGTGTCGCTGTTTGCCGACAGCGTCGACTTCCTCGAG